>JAUWHM010000087.1 GCA_030605915.1 Nitrospirota bacterium
TAACGACCTACTTCCTCAGGGGGCAGAACCCCTTTTTTTTCTGGACTATTTAGCAGTGGGGAGGCTAAAACAGGACCGGGCTGAGGAGGTAATCAGGGGGATAGCTAAGGGCTGTGAAATGGCTGGATGCGCTCTCTTAGGAGGGGAGACGGCGGAGATGCCGGGAGTTTATCCAGAGGGCGAGTATGAATTAGCTGGATTTGCCGTAGGAGTAGTGGAGAGAAACAGGATAATCGATGCTTTGAAGATAAAGGTAGGTGATAAGCTGATCGGTATTGCGTCCAGTGGTCTTCACAGTAACGGGTATTCCTTGGTGCGGTGGGTATTTGGACTGGCAGAGGGCGAGGAAGATGAAGCTGAAAGGAGATTATCAGGTCGGGTCGAGAGTTTGGGAAGAACTTTAGGAGAAGAGCTCCTTGAGCCGACCAGAATATATGTGAAGCCAATACTGAGTCTTCTCGAAAAGTTTGAGATAGGAGGCATTGCCCATATCACAGGAGGAGGAATGCTTGGGAATATCCCTCGCATCCTGCCAGATGGTTGCAAGGCGGTTATCCATAAAGGCAACTGGCCCATCCTTCCCATATTTTCTCTCCTCCAGAAGGAGGGAAAAATTCCCGAGGAAGAGATGTTTCGGGTCTTCAATATGGGTATCGGGATGGTAGTTATAGCCCGGGAGGATGAGATAGAAGGAATAAAATCTGCATTAATTGAGAAGAGAGAAACCCCATATCTAATAGGTGAAGTTGATAGGGGAAACAGAGAGGTGGATATCTGCTAGGGAGGTGGAACATATGCAGATAAAATACTCCCCTGAGGCAGATGCTCTGGTAATAACTTTGAGGAAGGGGAAACCCGTCAATTCCAGGGATATTTCAGAGGGAGTCATAGTCCATTACGCCAGGTCGGGATGGCCTCTGGAGATAGAGATACTGGATGCCTCTCGCGTAGCGCAACTGGATGATGTGAATGTTTCCTGGAAAGAAATGTTGAGACCTCAGGAGTCGGGAGTCTGAGTTTTAGGATAGAAGAGGAGATAGAAAGTGGCTAAGGTAAGACGGGCTTTAATCAGCGTTTCGGATAAGCGGGGAATTGTTGAGTTTGCCAAAGGGCTAAATGAACTGGGAATAGAAATTCTATCCACCGGAGGGACGGCCAAGCTGATTAAGGAGGCAGGAATTGCGGTTCGCTCTATCTCTGAGTATACTGGCCATCCGGAGATGCTTGACGGCAGGGTGAAGACGCTCCATCCAAAGGTTCATGGAGCATTACTTGCTCTTCGGAGAAATAGAGAGCATATGAAACAGGTTGAAAAATATGGGATAGAGCTTATTGATATGGTAGTAGTTAACCTCTATCCCTTTGAGGAGACAATTGGCAAAGTGGATGTAAAATTAGAAGATGCTATAGAGAACATAGATATTGGTGGCCCGACCATGCTCCGCTCAGCCGCCAAGAATTATGAGAGCGTGGCTGTAGTGACTGACCCGGATAGCTACGGGGATATTCTGAATGAGTTACAGGAGAACGGAGGGGAGTTGAAGGCGGAGACTCGGGCCTGCCTTGCCAGGAAAGTATTCAAGCGGACCGCTCATTATGACTCTATCATCTCCAATTATCTGGCCCAGACGCTCGGAGGCGACAAAGAGAGCTTGCCTGCGTTCCTTGAGCTGAGATACGAGAAGAAGCAGGATTTGCGATATGGGGAAAACCCTCACCAGACAGGAGCCCTTTATCAGCAGATAGGGTCTTCGGAAATAGGTCTTGCCGGGGCAGAGCAACTCCATGGGAAAGAACTCTCCTTCAACAACCTTCTTGACCTGGCCGCTGCTCTGGAGATCGCCCGTGACTTCCCCCGCCCTACAGTGGTCATAATAAAGCACAACAATCCCTGCGGGGTAGCATCAGGTGAGAGTCTGAGCCAGGCCCTGGATGCAGCCTGGGTCTCGGACCCGGTCTCTGCCTTCGGTTCGGTCATCGGCCTGAACCGGACGATGGATGCAGAGATTGCTTCCCATCTTACTTCAAACGATTACCAGCGTGATGTCATAATTCCCCGCTACCGCAAGGAGTCAGGGTATGAAGATGTAACGGTACTTCCTGCTTTCGTGGAGGCCATCATCGCACCTGACTATGAGCCCGAGGCTTTAGAGATACTGCGTCAGAAGAAAAACTTAAGGGTGATTAAGCTCGCTGATTTTAATCCTCCCGGGAGTAAGCATGGTTTCGATTTGAGGAAAATCTCAGGGGGGACATTGCTTCAGTCCCTTGACCTTGAACATGTGCCGGTGGAACATTTTAAAGTTGTCACCAGGAGGAAGCCGACCGGGGAGGAGTTACGCTCAATGCACTTTGCCGATTGTGTAGCTAAACACGTAAAGAGCAATGCCATTGTTCTGGTTCAGGGAGAAGCGACGGTGGGAATTGGAGCCGGTCAGATGAGCCGGGTAGATTCCTGCATAATTGCCGCTCGTAAGGCGGGGCGAAGGGCCAAAAACTCTGTACTTTCATCCGATGCTATGTTCCCGGCCCGCGATGGGCTGGACGCCGCCGCAGACACCGGGGCATCGGCTGTCATCCAGCCAGGTGGTTCCAAGAGAGATGAGGAAGTAATCGCCGCCGCCGATGAGCACGGCCTATCTATGGTCTTCACCGGGATGAGACATTTCAGGCATTAGATGACCAAATTGATTTTGGTTCGACATGGGGAAACGGATTGGAACCGGGTAGATCGGATTCAGGGTTGGCTTGATATTCCCTTAAATGAGAAGGGGCGGCGGCAGGCGGAGAGATTAGCTGAGGAGTTAGCCGGGATGAAGATATCAGCCATCTATTCCAGCCCCTTGAAGAGAGCCTTCCAGACAGCAGAGATTATTGCTGAGAAATACCATCTAAGCGTCCAAAAGGTCTCAGACTTTAAGGAGATAAATCAAGGAAAGTGGCAGGGACTTCCTGTCTCCGAGGCCAAGAAGAAGTATAAGAATCTCTACCAGAGGTGGCTCACCCATCCCCTGGAGGTAGTGCCTCCCGGCGGGGAGAGCCTTGAGGAAGTCTACCAGCGGGTGAAGAAAACCTGCCAGACCCTCGTTAATAATCACCCTCAAGAAACGCTCTGCTTAGTGACTCATAAAGTAACCGCCGCTCTAACTAAATGCTACTACCTTGGCCTGGACCGAAACCGCATCTGGGAACTTCTGCCAGAGAATGCTACTTGGGAAATGATTGATGTCTAAGCCCACGGTTGCTATTCTTCATTACAGCTCCTACCCTATCATTGGAGGGGTAGAGGTAGTTATTGAAGCCCATGTTAGACTTCTGACTGCTCATGGTTATCCGGTGAAGTTAATCGTGGGGGAAGGCCAGTCTTTTGACGCTTCCGCTGCGGTTAAGGTCATTCCAGAGATGCGTTCTCTTCATAAGATTGACCGTAGAGTAAATGAAGAGTTAGAGAAGGGAGAACTGAGTGAGAGGTTTGCCCAGATTAGGGACCGCCTCTACCATGAGTTAAAGGAGGAATTAGCCTCAGTGGACCTATGCATCATTCATAACCTCCTCACTATGCATTTTAATCTACCTCTGACCGCTGCCCTGGAGAAGATAATTAGGGAAGGGTCCGAAGGGCAACCCTTTAGAGCTCCGAGATTCATTGCCTGGTGCCACGATGCCACCTTCAAAGACCCCCACTACGTTAGCCAGTGGAGGGACGCCTATCCCTGGCATCTGCTCTCATCAGCTCTTCCTAAGGTAAAGTATGTAACCATTTCCCAGATGCGCCGAAGACAGTTATCTCAACTTTTTAAGGTGAAGGAATCCCAGGTTAATGTTATTTCAGATGGAATTGACCCTAAAAGCTTTCTCAATCTAAGCCCCGTTTCGCTTTCCATATTTGACTATTTCCGCCTTTTTGAGGAAGACTTAGTCATGTTTTATCCAACCAGAATCGTCCGGCGCAAGAATATTGAGCTGGCTATTAAAATAACTAAGAGTATTAATGAGAGAGGTCACCGAGCCAGTCTCATCATCACCTCTCCTCCCGACCCCCATAATGAAGACAGTCTCCACTATTATGAGTCACTCAAAGGACTGGCCAGGGAGCTGAATACGGTGAAGCACAGCCGAAGCACCTCAAAGCACAGCCGAAGCACAGCCGAAGCAGTGCCGTCAGGCAGTGCCGTCAGGCAGTACCCGAAGGGTATTGAAAAGAAGGTTATATTTCTATACGAATATAAAGATGATGAAGGAGAAAGAATAAGAGTAGATGGAGAGCTTTTGCGCTCTCTCTACCTCCTCTGCGACCTGCTTCTTTTTCCAACACGAGGGGAAGGTTTTGGTATCCCCATCCTGGAATCAGCAGTCTCACATCTTCCGGTGGTCTGCTCTCGAATAGAGCCGCTGACGGAAGTGGCCGGGGAAGAGGTATTGTATTTAGACCTTGATGATGAGCCCGAGAAGATGGCCGAAGCTATCATTGACTACTTAAATAGTCACTTAACTTTGCCCCTTTTTAAGAAAGTCCTTCGCAATTATACTTGGGAAGCCATCTTTGCCAAGAAGATCGAGCCATTATTAAGGAACTACCAGATCGGATGAAAGTTGCCTACTTAGCTACAGGTTTGCCCCAGCGCTGCGGTATTGCCACCTATACCAACTATCTTATCCAGGGCTTGCTTAAAGCTGACCCTCAAGTTGAAGTGATACTGTTAGCGGAGAAGGGAACTCAGCCGGTCACGTCGCCTCGCTACCGGTGCCTGCCTTGTTTCTCGCGGGATGAAGAGTACCCATCTCAGGTTCTCGGGGAGTTGAGGGAGACAGCTCCAGATGTTCTCCACATTCAGCATGAGTTCGGCATATTCGGATTTGACCGCAGGTTCATCGAGCTTCTTAAAGGGGTGAGAGTCAAAAAAGTAATCACCCTTCACTCCATTTACACCAGGGAAACGATATTTAAGAAGCTCGACTTTGATATAGAGGAATACATAGCCAAAATAGTAGAGCTGGCCGATACGACTCTGGTCCACCAGAACTATATGTTGGAGATCCTTCACAGACTGGGAGCGAGAGAGGAAAGAGTTAAGGTAATTCCTCATGGCACCCAGATTACCGAAGGAATAGACCAGAAGGAAGTAAGAAGGGAATTCGGACTCCCGGAAGAGGGGAAGCTCATCCTATCCTTCGGCTTCATCGGAAGAGTAAAAAATGTTATTTCTATAATTGAGGCTCTTCCCCTCGTTCTCAATGAGGTAAAGGATGTCTATCTATTCGATACTGGCTTGCCTAAGATTAAGGACGACTACGACTACGAGGCAGAGTGTCAACGCCGGGCTGAAGAGCTGGGAGTAGAAGACCATGTATACTTCAAAGATGAGTTCGTCCCAGAGGAGGATGTGCCCTATACCTTCGCTGCCTCCGATGTAGTCGTCTTCACCAACGATAATGAGAGGAGTCGGGCGGTTAGCGGTGGCCTTCACCTGGCTCTGGGAGCTGGAAAGCCAGTGGTTGCTTCCCGGGTGCCCAGGTTCGATGAGGAGATTTTACTAAATATCTCAGAGGAGATTCTTATTCTCCCTCACGATGTTGAGAGATTGGCTAAGATTATTATTCGGCTTTTTACAGATGATGATTTTCGAGACTATGCGATTGGTAGAGTAAGGGACTTTGCCAGGAGAACTTCCTGGGAGAATATAGCTGGAGAACATCTCATTTTATACCATGAAAATTCTCTTTATGCCAAAGGAAATTCCCCATGAGAAGGTGATCGGGGGACCAATAATAATATATAACCGGATTAAATATCTCTCCCGTCACCATCAGGTCTCCATGCTTTCTTTCCTTCGTCGGGAAGAAGAAAAGAAATATCTCCGAACGGTAACCAAGTTTTGTGAGGCAGCAGAGCTCCCCGTGATGCCCAGGGGAAGACCTTTTATTAAAGGGCTCTTCCAGTTTTTCTTCTCCCCTACTCCACCTTATTTCCTAACTACCTATACTGACGAGATGCGGAATAAGACCGTGGAGATGACAAAGAGATACGGCTATGATGTGATAATTGCTGAATACACAGTTATGGGACAATATCTTTACCGAAATAAGGACCTGCCTGCGGTAAAGAAAGTCATCTCTTGCCATGAGATTTATTTCCCGGCCCGGCTTACTGCCTTTAAGAAGGAGTGGTATAAGAAGGAAGGATTGAGAGCTCTCCTTCATCTCAAAGGACTGAGAAGATATGAGCTAAATATGTATCGCAGTGCCGATAAGGTCCTCACCCTCACTCACGAGGATAGGGACAAACTCCTGAGCTTTGACCCCGAGCTAAATATATCGGTTGTTCCTCATGGAGCGGATGTAGAGTATTTTAGTCCCCAAGAGAGAGAGGAAGAGCCCGCCATCATGTTTCTTGGCAACTACCCTCATCTTCCCAATCGGGATGCGGCCCTTTACTTTGTCAGCGAGATTCTACCCCTTGTGAGAAAAGAATTTCCCGCCGTTAAACTTTACTTAGTAGGAAGGGGGCCGCAGGAGGATATAATAGCCTTGGGGAAAGACCCCAATATCATCGTCACTGGGACTGTTCCCGATGTCAGGCCCTACTTTAAGAAAGCAAGTCTTTTTATCTGCCCGGTGCGCTTAGGGGGAGGTTTCCGGGGGAAGATACTGGAAGCAATGGCCTGCGGACGACCGATTGTCTCTACCTCCCTGGGTGCTTTCGGAACTGATGCGGTGGATGGAGAAAATATCCTCATTGCCGACAACCCAGACGACTTCGCTAAGAAGGTGATTGGGGTTCTCAAAGACGAGAGATTGTGGAAGAAAATATCTATAAATGGAAGAAAGTTGGTTGAGGAAAAGTTTTCCTGGCAGAAGGGGGTAGAGATTTTAGAGAAGGTTCTAAAAGAACTCATTACACCCATGTGACCAAAGCCCAGATAGCTGAGGCAGCCGAATCGCTGGCCAGATGAACGACACCAAAGTTTTCTCTTGACTTTTGGGGTCAAAAGTGGTAAACTTATAATAAAGGGGAGAGATGAACATGCCAGATGATATTTTAGAGATCAACTTGAGAGAAGTTTTAGGTTCTGCAGAAGCACCTTCGACACAGCAGTTAACTTTGTATATTCCCAACAAAGATAGAAAGGGCCGAGAGATAAAAAATCTTCACATCTGGATCAAGGAAGCCCAGAAAGTACTTACAATTATCGGGGGAGGTTCAACCACAATGCCGCCTGCGGAGGGCACCTGGTTAAGTCGAGAAAGGGACATTGACAGCATAGACCATTTAAAAGACGAAGATATGCTTTGGGAAAAGACCACCATAATATACACATACATTTATCCAGACAGATTTGAAAAAAACTTAAACTGCTCAGAGAATTTCTGCATAGATTTGGCCGGGAAACGAATCAAGGAGAAGTGGTATTTGAGTTTGCCGGCGAATTTTTCAAGATTCGCAAATACGATCCAAAATAAGGGGGGAGGAAAATGGCAAGAATAATTAAAAATGTCGGACCAACCCAGAGACAGGTTAATTCTAAAGTTGTAGCCAAAGAGTTGGGCGCAGAAACTGTCGGAGTAACAATAGATACAAGACAAGGGCCGATTTCTTTATTTGCACTCCGGCAGTTCCTTGTAGAACGGCTGCGATCCAGTGGGGGCCGGCCTGCGCTGGTAGGGGCCCTCAAGAAAAAGCGGAACAAAATCCCTCTCTTTGATGAAGACTGGATTAAGCTTGAAAAAATTGCTAAATATTACAAGCAAAAAGAGGGGCTCAATGTAAGTCCTGGCCAAATAGCATCTGCTTTGGTTCATACAGATGTATCAAGAATAGATACAGCAAAGATAGAAGCTGTTTTAAAAGAGAAATAGGGGTACCGACACCGAACGTGTAAAAACTACCGTTAAGAGTTTCACGCAATATTTTTCTGCGTTGATGTGGCTATACATGGGATTCCCGTAGCAACTCGCTACCGCGAAGCAGTACTGTTTCACCGTAAAAACCAACGATCTTACGGAGCACTGACAACATTCACGCGAAAAGTGACGCTAATCTTGGCAGAGACCCTATCTAAAACAATTCGCCTTTGATGAAAAAGTACGTCCAGAGAGCCAACTTAGAGGCTTCTCCACACACTTTACGGTGAAATGCAGCCGAATCACCTCAAAGCAGTGCCGATTCTCAGGCAGTGCTGCTCCGCTGCAGTACTGCTTCGCGGTAAGGCATACCCACATAGTCCATGCCCTCTTAGACCGTATCCCCCTTGCAGCAGTACAAAAACAAGTGGGGCATAAAAAATTGGCCACCACTCAGATTTACTCTAACCTGGCACCAGAGCAAGTTAGGGAAGCGTATGAGAGAAGATAGAGGACACATTAAACTTCTATCAAGAGACCGCCGCAAAATGAGTCAAAAGCGAAATTGAGGTGTAAAATTGAATAAAAACCGTGACCCCTGATTCTTTTGCTCAAGAAGCTACCAAATTGCCCCACAGAGACAATTTGTCCTGGGAGCAAGGCTTTCTAAAAGGTGATAATAATGCCAATGCTGAAAAAGCTAAAACCGAAAAATGAGAAGGAACTTCATAGCATAATCGAAAAAGAAATAGACGCTTTAGAAGAAGGGTTAGAACTTTTAAAGCATGAGTTTGGTTTTAGAAAAGGGACACCAGATTTTCTATGTGTAGATAGTGGTGGACGTCTTGTGATTATTGAGGTGAAACTCCAGGAAGACGAGAACATACTATTTCAAGCCTTAAGATATTACAATGAGATAGATAACGAGAGATATGCAATTGCAAAAATGTTTTCAGATAAAAATGTAGACCCAGAGGAACATCCTCGAATATTGCTTGTTGCAGAAAAGTTTTCAGACGACCTAAGAAGGCTTAGCACATTAGTTGTTCCAGAAATAGAGCTTTACGAATACACCGCACTATGCACATCTGATGGGAAACAAGGAATATGCTATCATTCCGCCTCTCTACCAAAGATTGAGGAGATACCCACTAAGCCACTGACAATTGATGACCTCAAAGATTACATCACAAAAGAACCTCTTAAGCCACTTTTTGATAAACTTATTGAAGAAGTTAAAAATATCGGGGAAGGAATTGAAAAGTATGCAACGCAGGGTTACGTGGGATTCAAATATAAAGGTCGGCAAATTGCCTGGTTGGGTCCACAAAGGAAATCATTTGATATCGGTGTAGTAATCATTGATGAGAGCGCCCACGTGGTTGACTATGAATCCACACGAATTGAAACTGGGAATGAAAACTACACAGACATAATTGAAAAGATTAAGAAGTGTTTTGAAAAGATAGGTGGAAAGGCAAAATGAGGAATAAATTATCAGGGCTGGTCCTGGCCATAATATCCCTTGTTCTTATAGCCGCCACAGGGGACTCATCCTCTTGGGAAAAGTGGAAACTCCAAGCCTCCGACTTGGAGGGCTATTATGATTGGTGCGAAAAGCAACGAGAGGCTTATTGCAGTAAGGTCGAGATAGAAAATTCAAAAGTTGAGGTTGATGAAAAAGGGCCCTTAAAGCTATCAGCAGATGTGAAAAATGCAGGCAACCAGGTCATAGAAGAAGCAAGACTTACGGTTTTCTTTCTTGATGTGAACGGGGAACCGGTCTTTGAAAAAAAAGTACGGCCACTTCAGAAGGGCCCCTTTCTACGGCCCGGATACTCCATCAAGTTTAACTTAAGTCTTGAAGATGTGCCCAGTGTTTGGTCTGGAGACTTCAAAATAACGATAGATGAATTGGAGTTCGGCCCCAGTTGTCCATTCAGCCATGATTACGAGAAGTCCGCAACAAGAGTCCTTGACTCGTCAGACCAGCTACTTCTTATAGGATGCTTTGACGACGCAGCTAAGGGGTATGAGAGCATAATAGAGGATGACCCTAAGACTCTCCTTGGGCCAAGGCAGCGGCCAGGCAGCTTGAACGATTACCAAGAAGGCGGTACGAGGAGATTATCCGTACTGCAGTATTCAGTAAGTGGAAATGTCCTCCAAATATAGAACCTTCAACAAGTACCACCGTTGATTTTGAGGTAAAAAGAGATGGAAGCATCTCACATCTCTGTGTCTGGAGTCTGCGTTTCTTTGGCCCTCCGATAGCTGCTTTCGACGAATCAATTGTGGAGGCCGTAGTCGCTGCCAGTCCGTTGGCCCCTTTCCCAGCAGGAATTAAAGAAGACCACCTTAAGATTCGACTCTCGGTAAAGGGGAAAGAGGTCAGATTCCTAAAAGCGTTTACAACTAAGGGTAGGATAAACTTAGATATAGCTACCAAGACACACCTGGAAGCTCTCCCTGGAATTGGCTCGGCGCAAGCCCAAGCCATCATTGAATATCGAGCCCAGCATGGAAGATTTAGGAGCATCGAGGAGATTAAAAAGGTAGAGGGAATCGATAAGATAACCTTTAGGGAGATAGAGAACTTGGTCACCGTGACAACTGAGAAGGAGCTAAAGGAGGTCAATGAGATTGTGGCTAAGAGTTGGCTTCGAAATGGAGACACTTGGGCTGACCTCGGAGACTACGATTCAGCTATTGAGCATTACGAAAGACTCATACATTACTACCCAGAGAGCAAATATGCTCAAGAGGCGAAAGATAGGATTATCGAAGCAGAGCCGAAACTTAAGAGAAAAACAAAGTCAGTTCCAAGAGCAGAGTCTAAGTTAACCCTGGGGGGCATAATAGGCACCCCGGAAGGTCCAGTGGCTTTCATTGAGGGGCGAAAGACTTACTGGGTAAAGGAGGGAGAAGAAGTTGAGGGGTGGAAAGTTCTAAAAGTGGAGCAGAATAAGGTCACTTTATATAAGGAGGAAGAGAAGAAAGGACTCAAACTTTATTTAGGAGGAAGATTTGAGGAATTGGAGAACTTTAATCCAGGGCGAAGAGACATAGGAGAATAACCCCATCAACAACCTACCACCCCACTAACCCTCCCTCAAATAATTCTCTTGCGGAATAGATTCAAGTAATCTATAGTGGACACAGAATCTCCAGGCCCCCCAACTCCCCGCTCTAACAGGAGTTTTTAATTTAGAGCCAAAAAATCCTTGCCAAAATGAGAGAATCTGCGTTATTATACTACTATGGAACAGATAACCACCAAAGCGGCAAAATTGAACGGTACAAGTAGAGAGGATTGAGGTGATGGAAATCAAGGAGTAAGAAAAGAAATGGCTTTGGTTCGGGCCAGAGCAGTTGTTTCTGGAAGGGTGCAGGGAGTATTCTTTCGCTACACTATGTGCCAGGAAGCCGAGCGCCTCAAGGTAAACGGCTGGGTGGCCAACCGCTGGGATGGGGCAGTGGAGATGCTGATGGAAGGAGATAAGCCTGCGGTGGAATCCCTGATTACCTGGTGCCATCACGGACCACCGGGAGCAGCAGTCAGGAAGGTAGAGGTTGAGTGGCAGGAATATAAAGGAGATTTTAGCTCTTTCTCTGTCAAGGGCTGGGGATAAACAGCTAACTTGGAGAGTGTCGCCATCTTTGATTATGAGTCCCCACACACAGAAACTTTGTAGCGTTTCTTCGTAGAAACTGGGTGTGGGGTGTCAGATTACACCCCTTAACAACCCCAATCCGTATTGGAATTATTGAAATTCCGATACTCTAAAATGTCCAGTATGCATCTCTATAATGAAATTGAAAATGATTCTATAGCGCTGTCGATCTGTGATGGATGTTTAACTCCTACTATTGCTGAAACAACAGTTGGCTGGTCCAGAACCCATCTGATGGCATATTGGGTCATAGTAAACCCTTTTTTCTTTGCCTCTTCTTCGAACTTCTCAAGCTTGTCAAAAAGTTCGTCGTTAAAATCCCAAACCCATTCTTTTTTTTCTGCTTTGCGGGAATCAGAGGGGATTTCTTTCCCCCGTTTATACTTACCTGTAAGAAGCCCTCCTTGCAGTATCTGATAGGGGGCAACAGCAATCTTTTCTCTTTCGCACAGAGGGAGAAGAACACTGAGGGCATCTTGCTTGAGAAGACTCAGCGGAGGTTGACAGATAACAGGTCGGGGCAGGTTGTTTTCATCCGCGGCTCCAAGCAGTTCTTTAAGCTGCTCAGCCGAATAATTACTAATACCGTAATAACGAATTTTACCTTCTTTAATCACTTCCCGGAGTGTAGCAAGTATTTCTGCCAGTGATGCTTCAGGGTCAGGTTGATGGAGGTAATAGATATCAATCGTATCCATAGTCAGCCTTTTTAGACTCCACTCCAGTTGTTTGCGGATAGCAGCCGGGCTTGTCCCCTCGTCTTCCGGCGCATTGCCTACTTTCATACCAACCTTGGTGGCTATTACCACCTTGTCACGACATGAGGATAGAGCTTTCCCCAGAATTTCTTCAGCCACACCGCCGCTACTTCCAATATAACGGGTATATCCTTCGTACATATTGGCCGTGTCAATAAAATTAATGCCTTTGTCTATGGCATAATGGACCAGCTTAACCGCATCTGTTTCGCTAACTGGCGTGCCAAACGTCATGGTGCCCAGACAAATAGGAGAAACACTTAAATCCGTACCTGGTATCTGACGATTTTTCATTCTTGGGCCTCCTTTAATAAGTTGCTCGCTATTCACTCGTACCTTCCAATTATTTTTTCTATCTCTTTTATTTTCTTATTCAATTCAGGTAAGATAGTCTCGCGTTCTGATTTATCCAGTGATTGTCTTGGTTTTCGAAAGCAATTTGGTGCAAGTCCTCGCTCTCTCATAAGAAGTTCAAAAATCTGTCTCACGCCATGTTCCCAAGCCAGGTCACCAAAGCAAAGGAGCGTATCCTGTAACTCCAAAGCCCTGGTTATATTGTTCTCTCGTACTGCCTGATAGATTTCCAAAAAAAGTTTGGGGAATAGATTATACCATGTCCCTATTCCGCCGTGGGCACCATAAAGTAGTCCAGAAAGAAGAGTTTCGTCAAAACCGTTAAAGATTGTTATCTCAGGTCTCCTAATCAAAAGCCTTTTCATATAAAACAAGTTCCAATCTGTGAACTTTAAACCTCTCACCCCCTCAATATCGAGAAGTTCCAGCATTTCATCTATTGATGTTGTCTGTTTGGTAAGCACCGGGACATAATATAATAGAACAGGTATCTACGCCGCCTTTGCTATATCAATATAGTAGCTTACTAATTGCTCATGGTTGCAGTTGAAAGGTGGCACACTGGAAACTGCATCTGCACCCACACCAGCGGCATGTTCAGCCAATTCTGCTGCATCACGTGTGTTTGAGGTGCCTACATGGACAATAACTGTGCCTGCAAACTCTTTAGATAATTCTAATGCAATTTCAGCCGCTCGCTTCCTTTCTTGAGGGTGCATGTTATAGCCATCCCCAGTTGCTCCGCAGATGTAGAGCCCGTGAACACCGCTCTTGTAAAGAGTCTTTATAAGTTCCGCGAATTGCTCCTCAAGAAAGACATCATTTTTATCACACGGGCTTGCGATTGCGGGAATAATTCCTTCAAGTTTTTTTTGGTCCATTATCTCTCCTATTTATCTCGGTATTTCTTCCATGAATCAATCATATGCATTATACTCTTTTGTGGAATTTCAGGGAAGAGAAGGGCAGAAAGTATAAATCGGTTATTTTGGTCAAGAGTTTCTATGGCATCTTTAACTGCCTTATCTATTTGCTTAGCATCTTGGGATAGAAGTGTGACCTCTGCATTGACACCGCCCCAGAATGCCTTTTTTGAACCGCACTGTTCAAAAAGGGAGTTAAGATGGCCACCATGTAACATTCTTGGGTCAACCGCCTGCAGGATATCACATTTCATATCCTTTAGAGTATTGGCATAGACACCCTGACCCTCAGGTAAAAAATATGAGTGGAATTTTCCGGCTTGATGGACGAGCTCTGATTCCTGGTCTATTAAGGGCACAAGATATTTCTGCCAGTACTTGACTCCAAAATAGGTGGGTATCTCGTACCACCCCCGGCGTTGTACAACATCAACACCTACCTCAAGTGCAAGCTTTGTGAGCTCAAGGGCCCAACCCTGAAAGATTTTAAAGAATGCTGTTACAAAGCCAGGTTTTTCTATGAGCCAGATAAGAAAAGTTGGGATATCGCAGAACCATTGGAATGCATCCCCAACAATTGTCCGTCGCGCCACAAGGAGGACATTATATTTTTGGGCTATCTCCTTGGCCCGCTGTGCGTCCATGCACCACTCATCCAGTACATGTCCCTGGGGTATTCTGATAATATATTTGAGTTTTTCCAAATCTTCCGGGCCCTTGACCCATGGTTCAGTCCTCCTGGAGACATTCCAGTCATCAAAAAGGTCTATCCCAAAATGATCGCGTTTCTCAACCCCAAAGGTCGTGGGAATCCATCCCGCATGTCTCCATGAATACCAGTCACTGGTCTCCCTGACAGTTTGCCGTAAGAGGCCAGCAGGAGTATGGTACTCTTTGGTAATCAAAGGTTCTGGTCCGCTTGTATCACGCCAGGTTTTGATAGTAACCTCCGGATATGGCTGGGGGTCATGGAACCAGATATCAATAGTCGGATCCATTTCAAGTTCAAGCATTTGTTCTGCTCGTTCGATTTGGTTACGCCAGGAAAGAGGAGCTTGCCAGAAATTCATAGTCCCCTGAGAAACATAAGGTGAGAATGGAACCCGGTCATGATCTGTACCCTTTATTGCCGCAAGCATGCGTTCGCGGCTCGACATCTGACTTTTATGCATTTTTAGGCTCCTTTCAGTTCTACAATTGCATCTTTGAGGGATGAGACAAGATAGTCTATAGTCTCATCTGGTATCCCACACCACCAAGGGAAACTAAAGGAATTATCCCACCATCTTTCAAGAACCGGACAGTCATGTTCACCTGCACCAAGCCGCTGAAATAGCGGATAGCGGTAGAGGGGATAATACTGGACAATGACACGTATTTTGTATTTGTTTGCTAAAACATCCATCAGATCATTACGGTCTTTGCCAAGAGCTGAACCATCAAAATGCATCACAAATTGATGATATATGTGGCGGTATCCCTCCGGAATTTTGTGAAAAGACAATTCCGGGACATCAGCTAAGGCCTTTTTTATCTTTGTGGCTTGGGCAATCAAGGTGTCATTAATCTTGTCCAACCGCTTGAGAAGAAAGCTCCCCAAAGCACATTGCGCTTCGCCGATACAGAAGTTGTTAGGCCAGATACCTTCTATATCAATATCCACATTGCTCATAGCCGGCACCCAATAGCGCTGGCGTTCTCCTGCATAGGCCCGGCATCCATTATGCCTTATCCCAGGCACAAGTGCCGCGTCTTGATTTGAACGGACAGTAAGCATTCCGCCTTCTCCCAGTGTGGTCATGTTCTTTGCCCCATGGAAACTAAAACAGCCAAAGTCGCCAAAAGTACCTACCTGCCTGCCGTCAATGGCCGCACTTGGCGCCTGGGCACAGTCCTCAACTACCCGCAGGTTGTGTTTTTCAGCAATAGCAATTACTGCCTCCATATCTACGGGCATACCCAGCAGATGAACCACGACAATTGCCTTTGTCTTTTCAGTAATTTTACGTTCAATGTCTTCTGGAGCCACTACCCGTCTGTCTTCATCAATGTCGGCCCAAACAATCTTTGCCCCTGTCATACCAAAGGGAATGGCTGTGGCACAGAAGGTGTAGGCGGGAATGATTACTTCATCCCCTGGTTTTAGACGGCAGAGAATCGCCGATAGGCGTAATGCGTTGGTGGCATTGTCCACAGCAAAGGCATGATTTGCACCTGTATATGTCTTGAAATCTTCCTCAAACTGTTTCATATAAGGCCCCTGGGTTAGGCCATCAGCATTACGCATAACCTCAACCACGGCGTTAATCTCTTCCTCAGTGTATTTATACATCCTTCCTGGAAATGGCACTTTGAATCCTTCTACTGCTCCACGTCCTGAAGCATCGTCAGTTTTGATCTTTTTTACCATAATATCCTCCTTCCGCTGTTTAGGTTATACTATAGATCCAGATGAGACGCAGGCCCCAGATATGATTCCAGCCCTGCTTTTTTGTAGCCGACTAAGTGCTGCTTGGCCATGCGTTCATCTCTTTCAGGGTCAGACTGGGCAATAGCATCAGCTATATCGTGATGGGTCGGAATAGCACCGTGCTCAGAATCATGCGTTTTCTCACGCATAAAGCTGATAAATTGGAAATTAAGACTATTCATCAGTCTAATTAAAAGATTATTCCCGCTTGCCCTGACAATAGTATTGTGAAATTCATATTCTGCCTTTGACCAGGCAATCATATCTTTAGCCTTTCCCGTTCTGCGGTGGCGATTTTCTTCTTTCTCAATTTTTTCGGCAAGGCTGTGCAGCGTCTGCGATAAATTAGGGGTTCTAGACATAGCAGTAAGACGGGCCGCATATCCTTCCAAAAGCGCTCGTATATCAATAATCTCCAAAAGATCTCTCAATGTCTGTTTTCTAACCCTATATCCACGATTGGGTAGATTCTCTAGTAGCCCTTCAGACTCCAGTGCCTTAAGTGCTTCTCTGGCCGGGGTTCGGCTTACACCAAACCTCTCAGCAATAGTTTTTTGTCTCAAGAAAGTTCCTTCTTGGAGATTCCCTAATAGAATCTCATTTCTTAAATAATCCTGAAGAGAACCTTTTCTTTTTTTGGGGGGCATAACTACATATCCCTTTTTGCATGCAATGTTTTATCAATTGCATACATTCTAACATATCTTTATTTCTTTTGTCAAATAGATTTTTCCTTTTTTAAGACCAATGGAAATTTAAATTTGGACACTTTCATCGTAACTTTTTGCGCCATCAGAGGTTAGAAAACCACAATTTAATTGAAAAAAATTAATTTTGGAGAAGGAGAAGACGGTGTTGTGACTTAATGATAATGTCCTATTATAGCGAAATAGAAATGTCCTATTGCAAAGCCTATAATGCTTTCCAGGAAGGAGGGCATTATGGGGAAAAAGGACATTATCATGATGAGTCAGGAAGAGCT
>JAUWHM010000152.1 GCA_030605915.1 Nitrospirota bacterium
GCTTAGAGAATAATGATAAAAGTTAGCCAAGGGACACATAGAAGAGTAAACGTGTCCTTTTCATACAACCCTGACTACGTAAGAAAGATTAAGTCTATTAAGGACTATAGATGGCATCCTGAGGAAAAACACTGGGGTTTCCAATGCTCCGATAAAGTTCTGACAGAAATTCTATCTGTCTTTGCTGGAGAGGAGGTAAGTTTTGCCCCATCCTTGCAAGCCTTGCTATCCCAGGAAGATAAGAGAAAGTTAGCAAATAGTACAATCTTGATACAGGGCCTATGCCCAACTGAACCAAGAAAAACAAGAAAAGGAAACCCGGCGTGGAGAAGCAAATTTGAAGATATAGGGAAAGAACCGCTTTTTGACCGGGTCCGAGATCTTATCCGGCTAAAACATTATTCCATACAGCGAAGCAGTACTGCCTTACGGCACTGCTTTTCGGTGCTTCGGCTGTGTTTCACCGTACGAACAGAACGAACTTATCTCTGCTGGATTAAGAGATACATTCTTTTCCACAATAAGCGGCACCCGAAAGATATGGGAGAACTGGAAATCGAGGACTTTCTCTCCCATTTGGCACAGGCATATCTGCCCCTTAGAGCAAATTCTTTATCCTAAAAAAGCCGAATCTGCCATTTAAAGCCAAAAATCAAGTGCTCAGAATTTTTGGCCAGAATTTTTTCAGGTCAGAATTTTTTCTTGCCTTAACTCTAATTTCATGGTATAAATATGGATGCGCGTGAAAGGTCAAGCGTGAAAAGAGTAGTGGTCAGCCCGCTCTGCTCTAATTTTAAGAAGGTATGAATAAAGCGGGCTAATATATAAGGAGAATTAGGAATGGCTTTGACCGGACTGGATATCTATAAGCAGTTGCCGAAAACGAACTGTGGGGAGTGCGGTCTCCCAACCTGTTTGGCGTTCGCCATGCAGTTGGCGGCCAAGAAGACCTCCTTGGATAAGTGCCCGCATGTCACTGAGGAGGGAAGAGCCGCCCTTGAGGGAGCCTCCGCTCCACCCATAAGATTGGTTACCATTGGCACCGGTGAGAAGAAGGTAGGGGTGGGCAACGAGACGGTGCTTTTCCGCCACGAAGAGACATTCTATCATCCAACCGGTATTGCTATTACTGTTAACGATGATCTGGAGGGTGACGATTTAGAGAAAAGAATCGGGGCTATCCAGTCTCTTCAGTTCGAGCGGGTGGGACAGAGAATTGAGATTAACTTAGTGGCTATTCGCCAGGGCGATAATAGCTCCGCGGCCCGGTATGCTGAGGTGGTGAAGAAGGTTATGGCTAAGTTGGACTTGCCTCCTATTTTGATGAGCAGCAGTCCAGAAAGTTTAGAGGAAGCCCTAAAGGTATGTGCAGAGATGAAACCTTTAATATACGCTGCCGATAGCAATAATTATGAAGCGGTAGCCAAATTAGCTAAAGACCACTCCTGCCCTCTAACCGTGAAGGGGAATGGACTGGAAGAGCTATCTTCTCTTACTGAGAAAATATCCTCCTCAGGAATCCAGGACCTCGTTCTTGATTCTGGCCGGAGAGATATGGTTAGCACCCTTTCCGATCTCACCCAGATTCGAAGACTTGCTCTTCGGAAGACCTACCGTCCATTGGGCTATCCCACTATTGCCTTCACTTCCGAGAAAGACCCCTTCCAGGAGACCGCCCAAGCCTGCGCTTATATCGCCAAGTATGCTAACATTGTCGTCTTGGATGGCGCAGAGCCCTGGCAGCTCCTTCCCGTTCTCACACTCCGCCAGAATATCTACACCGACCCTCAGAAGCCAATTCAAGTTGAGCCCAAGGTTTATGAAGTGGGAACCGTCATTGATAAATCACCCGTTCTGGTAACCACAAACTTCTCCCTCACCTACTTTACCGTGGAAGGGGATGTGGAGGCAAGCAAGGTGGCCAGCCTCATTGTGGTCGTGGACACGGAAGGGACATCCGTCCTCACTGCCTGGGCGGCGGAGAAGTTTACCGCCGAGAGCATTGCTTCAGCGGTCAAGAAATACACTGTGGAAGAGAAAGTCTCCCATAGGAAGTTAATTATCCCAGGCTTTGTGGCTGTCCTAAGTGGAAAGTTAGAGGAAGAGTTGCCAGGATGGAAAGTCCTGGTCGGTCCCCGGGAGTCCTCGGGCATTCCTACTTACCTAAAGAATACCTGGAAAGAAGTAAGTTTATAGAACTCAATAAACTCTACTAACTCAATGACCCCAAGTAGGAGGGAAGTGAGTTAACTTGCGATGAGTAAATGTAAAGTCACTTTTCATCCAGATGGAAAGAGCGTCATGATAGAGAAAGGGGAGGACCTCCTCCATGCGGCGGTGGCCGCCGGGGTCTACATCAACAGTTCCTGTGGAGGAGATGGAGTATGCGGACGCTGCCGGGTAATAGTTAAAAGAGGTGAGGTGACTTCCGAGCCCACCGGGCGGCTGAGTGAGGAGGAGAAAGCAAGAGGATATTGCTTAGCCTGCCGCACTACCGTGGGGGGAGATGTTGAAGTTGAAATTCCTCCCGAATCCCGCCTGGAGGAAGAACAAATTCTGACTGAGGAAGCCAAGGCCAGCCGTTTAGTTGGTCTCTATAGTCAGGCAGAGGAGATAGAAGTCATCCCTGAGGAAGAGGGACTTCTCTTAACCCATAGTCCCCTGGCTACCAAACTCTATCTTGAACTCCCTCCTCCCACCCTCCAGGATAATATCAGCGACCTGGAAAGGCTCCACCGGGAAATTCGTAGAAACCGGGATATCCCTATTATGCAGGCCGGCTTAGCTAATGTGAAAAGGCTGGGGCGGCTCTTCCGGGAAGCCAACTGGCAGGTTACGGTCACCTTAGGGAAGAGGAATGGAACGGTGGAGATCGTCCTCATCGAACCCGGGGACACATCTAATAGGAACTACGGCGTAGCCGTGGATGTGGGAACTACTACGGTGGCCGCTCAACTTATCAATGTAAATACACGGCAGATATTAGGCACGAAAGCTACCCACAATACTCAGGCCAGCTACGGCGAGGATGTCATCTCCCGAATAATCTATGCCAGTGAGAAGGACGGTTTGGAGAAGCTTCATCATGCCGTCATAGATAATATTAACAGTTTGATTCTTAGATTGGCTGAAGAGAATGGGATCTCCCTGAGCGATATAACGGCCATTATGTGTGCTGGGAATATGACCATGACCCATCTTCTGCTTCGGGTGGACCCCACATATCTGCGGCGGGAACCTTATGTCCCCACGGCTAACTTCGTCCCAGTAATCAGAGCATCCGAGGCGGGAATAAAGGTAAATCCACGCGGGCTACTGTCCTGCCTCCCAGGAGTATCAAGTTATGTGGGAGGGGACATTACGGCTGGAACCTTAGCCTCAGGAATGGCTGATTCAGAAGACCTCTCCATGCTCATAGATATAGGCACCAACGGGGAAATTGTCCTTGGTAACAGAGACTGGCTTGTCTGCTGCTCCTCATCGGCCGGTCCGGCCTTCGAGGGCTGTGGGGTGAAGAGTGGAATGCGGGCAGTGAAAGGAGCCATCCAGAAATTAGAGATAGACCCATCTAACTATGAGGTTAAATACATAACAATTGGAAATGTTAGGCCGAGAGGAATATGTGGTTCCGGGTTGATTGACGGACTGAGTGAACTCTTGAAGGCAGGGGTGATTGACCGCAGTGGGAAGATGAAGAAGGATATAAAGACAGAGCGGATGCGGGAGAGGGAGGAAGGGCCGGAGTTTGTGCTCGCCTGGGAGAAGGAAGTGGACGGGCAGCGAGATATCGTCATAATGGAAGCTGATATTACTAACCTCATTCGCTCCAAGGGAGCAATCTATGCGGGAGCGGCCGTTCTGGCCAGAAGCATGGGACTTAAATTTTCTGATTTAGAAGGAATATTCATTGCTGGCGGATTTGGTAATTACATGAATATTGAGAAGGCAATTCTCATCGGGCTTTTACCAGATATTTCTCTGGATAGAATACATTTCATCGGGAACAGTTCCTTGACCGGGGCAAGAAGGGCCATACTCTCTTACGAGGCCCTCAATAAGGTGAAAGAGATAGCCCATAAGATGACCTACTTCGAATTAAGCGTTGACCCCCGGTTCATGGACGAATATACCGGAGCTCTATTCCTGCCCCACACTGATATGGAGTTGTTCCCGTCAGTGAAGAAGAAGCTGAAGTTATAAAATGGAGGTAAATAATAATGCCGCTGGAACTGGTTAAGGAGAAGTGGACGGGGAAGATTAACGAGGTAACCATCGGAGCGACAAAGGGGGAAGGGGGAACTCGGACCTCAAAGATTGTAGTAGGCGGGGAGACAGGCCTGCCTTTTCTCCACGAAGAAGGGGAGATGCCCCATCGCCCGGTGGTAGCCATGGAAGTCTGGGATACCGCTCCTTCAGATTGGCCGGAGGTCCTGGCTGCGCCATTTAAAGAGGTAATGGATGACCCCGGGCGCTGGAGTAAGAAGTGTGTGGAGGAATATGGAGCAGACTTACTTGCCCTGCGGCTCCAGAGCGCTCATTCTGACTGGGGCAACGCTTCCCCTGAGAAGGTAAGTGAAGGAGTAAAGAAGGTTCTTGAGGCAGTAGGTGTGCCCCTTATCATTTTAGGGCCAGGGCAGGATGACCGGGATAATGAAGTCCTGCCAAGATGTAGCGAGGTGGCCAAGGGGGAAAAGTGCCTCTTCGGCAATGCTACTCAGGATAACTACAAGACCTTAGTGGCTGCCTGCTTGGCCGATGGGCACAGCATCATTGGCGAATCTCCCATTGACATAAACATTGCTAAGCAGGTAAACATTTTAATCTCTGATATGGGATTCCCCCTGGAGAAAATAATCATGGATCCCACCACTGGAGGCCTGGGTTACGGCCTGGAATATAGCTATTCCATTATTGAGAGAGGCCGTCTGGCTGCTCTTGGGGCGGGAGATAAGACTATGGCCCTGCCCATAATCTGCCGGGTTGGTCAGGAGTCCTGGCGAGCCAAGGAGGCAAAGGCCGGGGAATCCGATTTTCCTGATTGGGGAGCCGTCTCAGAGCGGGGTCCTCTCTGGGAAGCAACGACCGCGGTGGCTCTGCTTCAGGCCGGTGCCGACATCTTGGTGATGCGCCATCCCAGGGCAGTGGAAAGTGTCAGGAAGACGATAGACAGTCTGACAAGAAAAAATCCGCTCAGGGATAGTGCCGAAACTTTAGATTAAGTTAGGGAGAGAGAAAATGATCATTATTGGTGAAAAGATTAATGGTATGTATAAGGTGGTGGCCAAGGCCATCCAGGCGAAGGACAAGTCTGCAATCCAAAAACTGGCTGAGGAGCAGGTGTTCGCCTCAGCGGATTACTTGGATGTGAATACTGGTCCGGCCTCAGCTAATCCCGTGGAAGCAATGGAGTGGTTAGTGGATACTATTCAGGAAGTGACCGATACTCCTCTCTGTTTGGATACCACTAAACCAGAAGTTATGGAAGCCGGGCTGAAGAAATGCAAATGTAAAGCAATGATAAATTCCACCACCGGTCAGGAGGAAAAACTCAATGCTTTTCTTGCCTTAGCTGCCAAATATGGTGCTGCTATCATTGGTTTAGCCATGGATGAGAAAGGAATTCCTCAGGATGCAGCCGCTCGGGCGGAGATAGCTCTTCGCATTGTGACTGCCGCTATGGAGAAAGGGATAAGTTTGGATGACCTTTATATCGATCCCCTGATTCTGCCCGTTAATGTTGCCCAACCAACGGCTGGTCATGTCTTAGAAACACTGCGGCAACTTAAAGTTCTCTCTGACCCTCCTCCCAAAACGGTCCTTGGCCTTTCTAATATCTCCCAGGGAACCGAGGAAAGAGAATTGATAAATCGTACCTACCTGGTTATGGCCCAAGGCTGCGGACTGGATGCGGCCATCCTGGACCCCTTAGATAGCCAGTTGATAGATGCCCTGATCACGGCAGACCTTTTACTGAACAAGAACATCTATTGCGACTCTTTCCTCAAAGCCTATAGAAAAAAATGATATGGGGCAGGGCTCGAGGGGTAAATGTTGCCCCTACAACCATTTGCAAACAGATTCCCAGACGGTAGATTATGGCTGTTAGCACTAAAAAAATAAAGATTGATACCAAAGGCGATACGGATATCATTGATGTCACTGATGAGGTAGCGGCTTACCTAAAGGGGTCCGCATTAACCAATGGCACAGTAACTGTCTTCGTTCCCGGGTCAACAGCCGGAATTACTACCGTGGAATATGAGCCTGGCGTAATCAAGGACCTCCAAAGGGCATTCGAGGAGATTGCCTCCAAAGACAGGGAATATGCTCACAATAAGAAGTGGGGAGATATGAACGGTTACTCCCATGTGCGAGCTTCCCTCCTCGGTCCTTCCCTTAATGTTCCTTTTATTGAAGGGAAACTGCAGCTTGGCCGCTGGCAACAAATCATCTTTATTGACTTTGACAATCGCCCTCGCTCAAGGGAAATAATTTTGCAGATAGTGGGAGAATAGAATGGCGGACGAATATACTCGGCCTATCGAGGAGAGAGAAGAACAGTTTAAGATATTTGACAAAATTAAATCTAAGGTCCCGTATATAGCTCCTGAAAAGATAGAAAAGGACGTCCGCAAAGCAATTCAAGCAATTAGGAAAAAGCGTGTTTAAAGCTGTAATTGATACAAACCTCTTCGTAAGCAGTGTTATAAATAAAAACGGCACCCCGGCTAAATTATTACAAGCATGGCGCGACAACGCTTTCTTATTGATTATTTCTGAGCAAATGTTAGAAGACGTCGAAAGAGTTTTACAACATCCTCAGATAAAAAATAAATACAATCTCAAAGATGACGAAATAAAGCAAGTTGTAGATACAATCTGTTAAACGAGATGATTTCGCAATGAACGCTCTGAGCTCAATGGCAGATGGCTTTTTTACCATTACTTTTAATAGGCCTGTATTAGAAACAAAAGGGGAAATGTCCCTAAAAAATGTCCCTAAAGATAAACGCAAGGAAATAATACTTAAAAAGATAAAAGACCAAGAGCCCTTTACTTTAGGAACACTTGCAGACGAAATAGGGGTTAATAGAAAAACAGTTAATAGAGATATTGAAGAATTGAAACAAGATGGTAAGATAAAATTTATTGGCCCAAAACGTAGCGGTCATTATGAATTGAAAAGATAAAAATGGGGCCTTAAGGAGAATCCATACTGGTGATAAGCTAACGGACTTGGCTTGAAACAAGCTGAACAAAT
>JAUWHM010000004.1 GCA_030605915.1 Nitrospirota bacterium
GAAGAGGAAGAAGGTAATTGAGGCTGTTTCCTTCTGCGATAAGATTCCTCGTTTCTTAGCCCGGGTGGTCAAGGCGGGATTGCTCAAGCACGACCGGGATAAGTCTGAGATAAAAGAAGCTATGCAGGAGGCTGGACAGGAGGAGATTATTGATTTAGAGAGATACCTCCCCATCCTGGGGACCCTGGTCTATGTCACTCCCCTCCTCGGCCTCTTAGGGACAGTCATGGGAATGATCAGAGTCTTCATCCAGATTCAGAAAGAGGTCGAATTTGCTAATGCGGCCAGCTTAGCCGGGGGAATCTGGGAAGCCCTTATTACCACGGCGGCTGGTTTAGCGGTAGCCATACCAACGCTGATTGCTTACAACTACTTCGTTGGGCAGGTGGATACTTTCCTCATGGATGTGGATGGAGCAGCTACCGACCTGGTCGGCCTCCTCTCCCCCAAAGGAAAGAGATATGAGGGTTAAAAAATTTGGTATGAATTTCAGAAGGCGAGCGGAGAGAATAGCCGGGAGGATAGACCTTATTCCCTTAATTGATATGGTTCTCCTCCTACTCATATTCTTTATCCTCTCCTCCCGCTTCATCTTCCAATCCGGCATTCAGGTAGATCTGCCCCAGGCAGTTACCCGAGATGCCCAGCCCAGTTCAAGCCATACCGTGATACTGACCAAAAGTGGCCTCATCTTCTATGACGGGAGGAAGGTCAACCGGGAAGGGCTTAACTTTGGATTGGAATTAGCCACCGCTAAGGGTAGAAATCCCTTATTAATCATTAAGGCTGATAGAGGAGTTCCCTACAGCCAGGTGGTAGAAATTATGGGACTGGTCAAGAAGAGTGGAATTAATAGAGTAGCCCTGGCTACCGAACCGAAAAGAGAGTAATGTCCTCCAAACGCATATTTACCATTTCAGTTCTTATTTCCCTATTCGGTCACCTTATCGTCCTCTCTGCTTTCTCCTTGACTACGGTTCGGGAGATGAAAAAGCAAGTTGCCCCTATCCAGGTCTCTTTCTGGGGAGAGCTTCCGGAGGAGGAAAGGAGAGAAGTTAAATTAGCATCTAAGGAGAGGGAACCTAAACTGGAGATAGCTATTAAGGAGCCCGAGGTTGGACCAAGTTGGCTCTTCACTAAAACACGAGCCGCCCTACCTAACCCGATGACCTGGGTAGAGGAGATTGCCTCCTCGCTGGTTGGCGAAGCCAGGGAAGAACACCTCTTAGAAGGTGGGAAGTTATCTTCCAAGAAGGAGGTCCCCAATAGGAGACCTCATCTCCTTGACCCGTTAGGAAACTCCATTTCTAACGGGTCTTGAGAAATAAACCATGAAAGCCGATCTATCTTTAGCCTTATACCTTCTCCTTTTCTTAGCTTTCTTCTTATTCCTCTGGGCTCAACGAGAAGGGAAGAAGAAACACAGAAGTATCCCTCACGAACAAGGTTACCTCTGGCAATGCCCTATATGCACTTTCATCTACCTTGACCCGGAGAAGGACGAGCTTTCCCGCTGCCCACGCTGTCATAGCTTCAACAGGAGACCTCAGTGAAGACACGTAAGAGTGCTGCACAGCCGAAGCAGTGCCGTAAGGCAAGCGTAGGAATACCCAGAAGCCTTCTTTATTATCATTATTTCCCTCTGTGGAAGAGCTTCTTTGAGGAGTTAGGGTTGGAGGTAGTCCTGTCTTCTCCTACCAATAAGAAGATACTGGAGAATGGGACGAAGAAGGCAGTGGATGACACCTGTCTCCCGGTAAAGCTCTGCTTCGGACATGTGATGGAGCTTGCTGATAAAGTTGATTATCTCTTTGTTCCCCGTTTAGTGAGCGTTGAGGAAGATGCTTTCACCTGCCCGAAGCTTATTGGTCTCCCTGATATGATTAGAGCTTCTCTGGATAAACTCCCTCCCCTCTTGGATACCTGTTTCGACCTGAAGAGCGGAATTACTCCCTATCGCTCTTTTCAGGAGTTGGGACGAAAGCTTAATAGAGGTTCTCGAACTATTCGCCGGGCATTCCAGAAGGCCGAGCAAAGACAGGATGATTTCAGGAAAACTATGGAGAGGGGACTTACTCCCCCAGAGGCCATGGAAATGTTAGATGGGAAAAGTGAGGAGCCAAGGACGAAGAACGGCGAGTTAAGGATTGCTCTCATCGGCCATGCTTACAACCTCTATGACGATTACATAAATATGAATTTGATGGAAAAGCTACGCCAACTTGGCTCGTCAGTAATTACCGCTGAGATGCTTCCCTCCTCCATCATCGAGAAAGAAGCCTCCCGATGGAGAAAGGAGATCTTCTGGACCTTTGGACGCAGAATGGTGGGAGCAGCCTTTCATTTCTTCAACGGCGGTGAGGTGGATGGCGTAATATCCTGCATCGCTTTCGAATGCGGTCCGGATTCTTTACTTGGGGTTCTTATAGAGGATGAAGCTAAGAAACACAAGGAGATTCCCTATATGTCTCTTATTTTGGATGAACACAGCGGTGAAACCGGGATAGTGACCAGAGTAGAAGCCTTCCTGGATATGATCAGGAGGAAGAAGAAATAGTCAGGCGCTGCGCTACCAATGCTCTCTCAAAAAATGCCCCATCTGATGGTAGAAGGGTTAAAGAATTGGAGGTTTTAGGCGATGAAAGGTTGTCTGGGAATTGACGTTGGTTCGGTGACTACCAAGATGGTAGTTATCAATGAGGAAAATGAGGTGATTGCCCATAACTATTTGAGGACGGGAGGAAATCCAGTTAAGGTGGTGCAAGATGGTCTCAAGGACATAAATGGAAAATTGGACCGGACAATAGCCATGGAGGCAGTGGGAACCACCGGAAGCGGACGTTATTTAGCGGCAACCTTAGTGGGGGCCGATATCGTCAAGAACGAGATCACCGCCCATGCCGTAGCCGCTTCCTATTTCATCCCGCAGGTGCAAACTGTATTTGAGATCGGTGGACAGGATTCTAAGATCATCATTATTCGAGAGGCCGTGGTAGTGGATTTCGCCATGAATACGGTCTGTGCCGCCGGGACTGGTTCCTTTCTTGACCACCAGGCCGCCAGACTCAATCTACCCATTGAAGAATTTGGAGAATATGCTCTCAGGGCTCGCAGCCCAGTTCGAATTGCTGGACGCTGTACCGTCTTTGCTGAGACTGACATGGTCCACAAGCAGCAGACCGGTCACAGTCGGGAAGATATAATTTCCGGACTCTGCCAGGCCTTAGTCCGTAACTACCTGAATAATGTGGCCAAGGGGAAAGAACTCCTCTCACCCTTTGTCTTCCAGGGAGGAGTGGCGGCCAATCGGGGGATTAAGGCGGCCTTCGAGTCGGAATTAGAGCAGGAAGTAATTGTTCCTCCTCACTATGTCCTGATGGGCGCCATCGGGGTAGCCATTTTAGCCAGGGAGGAAACTGCTCTGAGAGGAGGGAAGACGCGCTTCAAGAGCTTTGAGGTAGCTGAGGCCGATTATCGGACCTCAAGTTTCCAGTGCACTGACTGCCCTAACTCCTGCGAAATAGTCCAGCTCTCCCTCAACGATGAACCGCTCGCACGCTGGGGCAGCCGCTGCCGGAAATGGGAAGTGTAAATAATAAGAATCTTTAAAAGAATCTTTAAAAGCTACTTGACTTTTGTTCAAAAATATGGTATATTCACAATAAATGAACACGGCAGTTCTTTGAACAAAGCGAGGTGACTTGTGTTGAATAGACACTTAGAAAATGAACTTTTTCAGGCTGCTTTGGAAGCTCTTAGGAATAATCTTGCCATGCCAGTTGATTTCGTGGTCAACCCACCTGAAAAATTCCTTGCTCCAGATTTAAGGGTGGATAGAACGTTACAGTTGAATCTCTTTGGCAAGGAGATACTTTTCTGTGTGGAGATAAAAACAAACGTTACCAAGGCTTTAGTTGGACATCTTTTAATTCTAAAAAATAAGCTTCCTTGTCCTCTTTTGCTGGCAACCAATCACGTAACAGGCTATATGGCAGGTCAGCTAAAGCAGAATGAAATAGAATTCATTGATACAGCGGGCAATGCATTCATTAGACAACCCCATATTTATATTTTTGCAAAAGGGAATAAACCCCCTGATGTTTTTAAGCAGATCCCGTATAGACAAGTCTTCAGACCTACAGGGCTAAGAGTTGTTTTTGCCTTTTTATGTAATCCGGATTTAGTGAAAAAGCCCTATCGTGAGATTGCGGCAACTGCCGGTGTTGCTCTTGGCAATATAGGACGGATTATAAGAGATTTAAAAGATTTAGGCTACATGATTGATATGGGAAAAAGGGGGCTTAAACTAATCCAGAAGGAAAAGCTATTAAACCGGTGGGTTACCGAATATCCAGAAAAACTAAGACCAAAGCTGTTATTAGGTCGATTTAGAGGTAATGCAGATTGGTGGAAACAAAAAACTCTCAATTATGAATACGCTCAATGGGGCGCTGAGGTAGCCGCTGCTAAACTAACACAATTTTTAAAACCTCAGAATATTACCATATATGTCCGACAGACTCATCTCGATAATTTGTTAATAGAAAACAAGTTAAAAAAAGACATTAATGGCGAAGTAGAAATTCTTAAGCGTTTCTGGCAACCTATTGGAGAAAAGGAAAACAAAGACATTGTGCATCCGATTCTCATTTATGCAGATCTCATGGCAACAGGCAATCAAAGAAACATTGAAACT
>JAUWHM010000156.1 GCA_030605915.1 Nitrospirota bacterium
GAGTATAATCATGGTCAGGATGTCTGATGTGATAAAGGGAAGGAAACTGAGGCCCGAGAAACCTCCCCCACCGACTACAAAGTCGGAGAAGGAAGAGGTGAAGGTAACTTTTCCCCGGGTGGAAGAGCGCAACAAAGCAGAGGAGATCTACGAGGAGGCCCTCGGGGCAGTAAAGGCCCAGTTCGATTCCGTTTCCCAGGGGAAGGAGCTATCCCTCAGCGAGGAGATTGAGAGGGTAGGGGCAAGAATAGTAGAGATGCTCTCCGCCGGGGATGAAAGTCTTATTGGTTTAATCACCAGGGGTTCCAGGGAAGACTATCTCTATAACCATTCAGTGAATGCCTGCATCCTGGCCGTCAGGGTTGGTCTTACCCTGGGTTTCAATATAGCCGAGCTGAGGGAATTAGCCATCTGCGCTCTTCTCCACGACCTGGGCATGGCTAAGTTGTCCAAGGAGATATGGGATAAGCCAGGGAAGCTCAGCCAAGAGGAGTTCTCTAAAGTTAAGAAACACCCCATTTATGGCCGGGAAATCTTAGCCAAGATAGCAGGAATCAGTCCATTGGTAGCTGAAGTGGCTCATCAGCACCACGAGACAGTGAGTGGAAAAGGCTATCCAAGAGAGATAAAGGAAGATGGAATACATGACTACGCCAAGCTGATAGCGGTTATCGATGTCTATGAAGCCCTGACCCACGAGCGAGCTTACCGGAAGGGCTATATGCCCAGTGATGCTATAAAAATGATTATGGATGGAAGTGGACAGCTCTTCAGCCCTCCTGTGGTCAAAGCTTTGGTAGAGGAGCTATCTCTCTATCCAATTGGTAGCCTGGTTGAACTTAATACCGAGGAGGTAGGACGAGTTATTGGAGCTAATAAAGGTTTTCCCCTGCGCCCCCGCCTTAGAATAATCATTGACCCCAGTGGCCATAAGTTAGAGAAATGGAAGCCCGTCGACTTAGCTAAACAGACCAGCCTCTATATTAAGAGGGCTATCCCGGAAGAAGAGCTGAAAATCAAGAATGATAAGGAATAAATGGTTCCTAAAAGAAGAGGTCTTTCCAGAAGAGCGTTCCTCAGCGGCTTAATAGTCGTCCTCATTTTTAGCTTTCTTACCCTCAGCTTCCTTCGTAGGTGGAAGGAATGGGAGGACAAAGAGGAAGAGGCAGAAAGCAGGCAAGAGCAGCCAATCCAGCCAGGGGAAGAGCAGCCAACCCAGCCTCAGGTAGCCATTATCATTGATGACCTCGGCCACAGTTTGAATCTGGTGGAATCTCTCTTCGATATAGACTGTCCCTTGACTTTATCCATACTGCCTGGCCTTCGCCATTCAGTTCCATTAGCGGAAGAGATGCGTGAGGCTGGTTTCGAAGTTATTCTGCATCTTCCTTTGGAACCGGAGGGAGTCAGTGAAGAGTACTTAGAACTGGGAACGATCATGACCGGAATGAACAAGGAAGAAGTTAGAGAATTGATGGAGAAACATCTATCTTCCCTCCTTCCCTGGATTGTGGGAGTTAACACTCATATGGGCTCGAAGGCAACGGCTGATGAAGACTTAATGAGAATTGTCCTGGGGGAAATCAAGAAAAGGGAGCTTTATTTCGTTGATAGCCGGACGGCAACGGGCTCAGTGGCTTTTCGGGTAGCTAAAAGTCTGAGGGTGAGAGCTGCTTCCCGCCAGGTTTTCCTGGACTCAGAGGAGAGGGGAGATGACCCTGATTACATTCTGGGACAGCTCAGGGAACTAACTTCATTGGCCCGGGCTGAGGGCAAGGCAATTGGCATAGGTCACCTTAAAAAAGCTACCTTAGAAGTGCTAAAGGAGATGATGCCCCCGATGGAAGAGGAGGGGATTCAATTCGTCACTGCCTCAGAGATAGTAGAGTAAAAAAAGGTTTAAGTCTCTATGGTTAAATTGAACAGTTTAAAAATTTCTCTGGTCATAATTCTGCTTCTCTCCTCTAATTGTGCCACTATACATCCGGGTAAACGGCGAGGAGAGAAGGTAAGGATGGTGGTAACTGCCTATGATGCTGGTCCAGAATCTACTGGCTGGCGGAGGAAAGTGTTCACTTTCCCTCCTTTTCGGCCCGTCTATGCCAGTGGAAAATTGAAAGGCCAACGTAAGAGAGTGGGTATTACTGCTGACGGGACCAAGGCGAGGAAAGGAACCATAGCCGCCGACTTGAGCAAATATCCCTTCGGCACCAGGATGTATGTGCCCGGCTATGGATGGGGAGTGGTCCACGATATAGGCAGTGCCATCAAAGGGAACCACATAGATGTCTTCTTCCGCTCCCACAAAGCCGCCTTGAAGTGGGGCAGAAAAGTGCTTGTAGTAACTGTTATCAGATAGGAAGTCAGGTTCTCGTTGAAAGGGGGTGGGAGAATGCTCAGCCACTGGGAGATTGGACTTGTCATTATTGTAGCTATCCTTCTCTTTGGGGCAAAGAGACTTCCGGAGATAGGAAGAGCATTAGGGAAAGCCATCAAGGAGTTTAAGAAAGCGGGCAAGGATATTAAGAGCGATATTGAGGAGGTGACCGGAGAAGAGAAGGACGAGGAGAAGAAAGTGGATGAAGGATAGAAAGTTACCTCTCCTTGAACATCTGGAGGAACTAAGAAGAAGAATTATAATCTCGCTTGCCTCGGTCGCCCTCTTTTCCCTGTTATCATACCTCTATGTTAAGAAAATACTTGGCTTCCTTATCCAGCCGGTCATCCAGCTCACTGGCAGGCTCATTTTCATTAAGCCCCTGGAAGCATTTTTGGCTCATTTGAAACTGGCCCTCCTCTGCGGCACTTTTTTAGCCCTTCCGGTAATCTTTTACCAGATATGGCAATTTGTGTCGGTAGGCTTGAAGGAGAATGAGAGAAAGTATCTTAGAGTTTTCGGCCCCCTGTCCCTCTTCCTTTTCCTCTTAGGAGCAGGAATCGCCTATTTCCTGATACTTCCTCTGGGAATAAGGTTTCTGGTGAGCCGTTATGCTACCCAGTTTCTGGAACCGAAGATTTCTGTGAGCTATTATATCTCCTTCGTCGGTCTCCTCTTGCTGTCTTTTGGTTGTGTATTCGAGCTACCTTTAGTGGTCCTCTTCCTCACCAAGATAGGTCTGGTTACTCCTCAAGGTCTTCGCAGAAAGAGGAAAGAGGTAGTTCTCGCCACTTTCATCTTCGCGGCTATTATGACCCCGCCTGATGTCTTCACCCAGGTTCTCCTGGCTCTTCCCATCCTTTTACTCTATGAGGTTAGCCTATGGACCTCTGTCTTCATCCATAGGAGGAGGATAAGCAAAGAGATGGGATGATGAAGAGATTAAGAAAGGCTTCTCAGGCATTTTTCTTCCTTCTTTTCCTCGCTCTCCTCTTTCTAACTAAGTATCCTCTGCCAAAATGGATTCCGGTAGACCTCTTCCTGAGATGGGACCCTTTGGTTTCCATTAGCACCTTTATTTCCTCATGGACAATAAAGCTTACACTCCTTCCCGGGCTAATCTTGTTAATAGCTACTTTCCTCTGGGGAAGGTTCTTCTGTTTCTGGGTCTGCCCTCTGGGAACAACGCTGAATTTCATCCCTAAAGTGAATTTGAGACCCGTTAGAAATAAATCTCTGAATCCCGGTAGAGAATCTTCTCTAAACGGGGTAAAGGATTCAAGCCAAAGTGGCCGAAGATTTCCACCCAATTTCAGGTATTATTTCCTGCTGTTCCTCCTGGTAAGTTCTTTCTTTACTCTGGAACTGGTGGGAATATTTGACCCCTTGAGCCTTATGGAGAGAACCTTCTCCCTGGCTATCTTCCCCTTAGTTAGGGGAAGGCCAAGTTTTCTCATCCTGGGAATGTTTCTCTTCGTTATCCTGCTTGGCCTGATTCAGCGCAGATTCTGGTGCAATAAGGTTTGCCCCTTAGGAGCTCTCCTCAGTTTAACAGTTAAATTGAGAAGAAAGACCGCAAAAAAGGAAGCTCTTCCCCTGAACCTCTCCAGAAGGGGATTTCTGACTTCCCTGGGGTTGGGTCTGGCCGCCATCTTCTTGAAGATTGATCCATTTAAGTCAGCCAGAAATCTAAGGATAATTCGTCCTCCGGGAGCACTTCCGGAAGCCAAATTCACCTCTACCTGTCTTCGATGTGGCAAATGCATGAAGGTCTGTCCGAGCGGAGGTCTTCAGCCAACCTTTTTGGAGGCGGGCTTAGGAGGTTTCTGGACACCCCGTTTGGTTCCCCGCATCGGAGAATGTGTTGAGGACTGTAACGCTTGCACTCAAGTGTGTCCGACGGGAGCCATTAGAAGGCTCACCCTCCCTGAAAAGATTAAAGCAAAAATAGGGACAGCGACCATTAATAGAAACAGATGTCTGTCCTGGGCTAAGGATAAACTATGCCTGGTCTGCTACGAGTTCTGCCCTTATCAGGCAATAGCTGTTAAAGATGTTGAAGGCATACCCCGACCATTCTTGCTGGAAGAGAATTGTCGAGGCTGTGGCCTCTGCGAGAAGGTCTGCCCGGTAGAAGGGGAAGCAGCCATTATCGTCTATAATAGGATATCCCCCACATTAAGATAGCCCACCAGATGGGGATAGGGGAAATCCCTGAAGGCCTTGACATGTCTTGAGACCTGATAGATAATAAGGGCAGAGGAGTTTGGTGAAAATAAAAAAAAATAAGCGATGGGAAGAATTTAATTTCACCAGAAGAGATTTCCTGCAGCAAAGCTGCCTGGTGGGGTTAGGACTGGGGATTTCCCCCTGCCTCCTCAAATCCTTAGCCTGGGCTGGGAACATTGAGGAGAGCGGTCTTCACGAGGCCAGATTCTATCAGATGATTGATGATAAGACGGCCCGGTGCCAGCTTTGTCCCCACAAATGTTTTCTCCGTGAGGGCGAGAGGAGCCTCTGCCGGGTGAGGGAGGTGCGCAGCGGAAAACTTTGGACCTTAGCCTACGGAAACCCCTGTTCTGTTCGCGTTGACCCCGTTGAGAAGAAACCCATATTTCATATGCTTCCAGCCAGTAAGTCCTTTTCCATAGCCACGGCTGGTTGCAACCTCAGATGCAAGTTCTGCCAGAACTGGCAGATCTCTCAATCTGCCCCTGAGCAGACAAGCAATTTCAGCCTTTCTCCTGAAGAAGTTGTCCAGAGGGCAATGAGCACCGGGTCAAAATCAATTGCCTACACTTATTCCGAACCGGTCATCTTCTACGAGTATATGATTGATACCGCCAGGCTTGCTAAGAAAAAGGGCATAAAGGGGGTCTTGGTTACCGCCGGATACATTAATGAGGAACCTCTGAAGGAACTCTGCAAATACATTGACGGCGCCAATGTAGATTTAAAGGGATTTACCGATGAGTATTATATTCCAGTATGTCAGGGAGAAGTTAAATATGTCTTGGAGACACTGAAGATAACGCAGAGGGAAGGAGTCTGGTTAGAAGTTACTAACCTGATTGTTCCTACCTTAAATGATGATATGAAGACGATAAAGAAGATGTGTCAGTGGCTAAGAGAGAACTTAGGTCCTGAAGTTCCCCTTCATTTCTCCCGGTTCCAGCCAATGTATAAGCTAAGGAACCTCCATCGGACTCCGGTGGCTACGCTGGAGAGGGCCAGGAATATAGCCCTGGAGGTCGGCCTGCACTATGTCTATATTGGCAATGTTCCCGGGCATGAAGGCGAGAATACTTATTGTCCTCAATGCAAAAAGATTCTCATCCAGAGAAGGGGTTTCAGTATCCTTCAAAATAACCTCAAGGATGGCCACTGTAGATACTGCGGACATAAAATTGCTGGAGTGTGGAGCTAATGAGAAGGGAAGGAGCCCAGAAGAAGGGAAGATGGAAGCTGAGGGCTGGCCTCTTTAGTTTAGGGTTAGTGATGCTAGCCGCTGGGTTCATCGTCTTAAGTCAGACTAACCCGAGGGGAGATAACTGGGCCTCCATCCTCTCCCCTATATTGATTATATCCAGCTACATCATTATCGCTATCTCGCTAATAATATGAACACAGATACAACCAAAAAAGAAGAATTTCTTGCAGTATACCAGGAAAGTATAAAATACTTTCCTTACTATTAAAAATTCCTATACAGTAAAAAAGTTATGCGGTGAAACAGCACTGCTTCGCTGTGACGAACGAAGTGAGGAATTTTTTTAAACTTACCCCCTCACCCTTACCCTCTCCCACAAGGGGAGAGGGAATAAACGGAAGTTTTTGACAATACCTAGTACATTGTAACGGAAATCTTTGAGCATAATCAGCCTTAAATTGCTATCAGGAATTAAGGTTACAGAGCACTGGATACTGTCAAAAATAAAAAGATGAAAGATAAGAGTCAGTAGATATGATTAAAAAAGAGCTCTTTGAAGGAGAAGATGATGATAGATAAGGAGCTGCTGGAAATTTTAGCTTGCCCGGCCTGTAAGAGCGAGGTGGAGCTACGGGAAGAGAAGATAGTCTGCCTCAAGTGCAGGAGGCGCTATCCGATAAGGGATGGCATCCCGGTCATGCTCATTGATGAGGCTGAGGGCCCAGATTAATTCAGGTGCTGATTACCACAAATGCTGTTTGAATCATAAAGGAGTCAGCGTGATATGAAATTGCTTATAACGGAAGTTTAACCGGGCGGCCAGTTCGGGAGGATTTATAGATGGCCAGTATAATCTCTATGGATTTGCGTCCTTCCTCTCCAGTAATCATTGGAGGACGGTCATCTTGAATCGCCCGGACCATATCCTGAATCTGGATACAATGGCCTTCAGTACCAATATCTGTCGGGCTGGTTATGGCCTTTGAAGTCTTACCTGTCTTGCCGGCCTTGAGTTTGTCTATTTCCTTACCACCTCTACCCTCAACCGTCCAGAGTTTGATCCCTTCACCTTCTATAATAATAGTTCCCTTCTGGCCGTGGATCTCAACACGGTGTGGGATTGTGGGAGGGAAGACCGAAGTGGTGCCTTCAATAACACCGATAGCCCCGCTCTTGAACTCCAGCACGGAGGTGGAGGTATCCTCTACTTCTATCCTGCGGGCCAGTGTGTGGGCATAGCCATAGATTTTAGCTGCCGGGCCCATGTACCACTGGAGCAGATCAATGATGTGGATACCCTGGTTCATTAAGGCCCCACCGCCGTCATATTTCCAGGTGCCGCGCCAGCCAGCAGAATCATAATAGGCCTGACTGCGATAGTATTTCATGTAGCAGTCACCCAAGATGAGTTTACCCAGAGCTCCTTTATCCAGGGCCTTTTTGATGGTCTTAAAAGGTTCGGTTACCCGGCGCTGGAATATAACGGCCAGTTTGACCTTGTTATCACGGCAAGCCTTGATCATGGCGTCCGCCTTCTTCAAAGTGATAGCCATCGGCTTCTCCGTAATAACATGTTTACCTGCTTTGGCCGCTGTGATAGCCTGGTCTGGATGTAAAGAACTGGGAGTACACAGGCAGACCACATCCATATCATCTCGCTTTAGAAGTTTCCGGTAATCAGTATACCAGTCAACATGATGGTCATCAGCTAATTTACGGGCCTTAGCTTCAATATCGTCGGAGACGGCTACTAATTTAGCCCCTTTTGCCGTCTGAATTCCCCTGATATGCCAGGAGGCGATTACTCCACAACCAATCACGGCAAATCCGATGTCTTTTGCCATCTTCTGCTATCCTCCTTTTTTTAATTTATAATTAAATTTAACCTACTGGCGGTGCGAGCCTGTAGGGGTTCGGTTTTTCAGGTCGTCTTTGTCTCTTCCAACACCTTCTTTAAGGCCTGGATGGCCTTTTTGAAAAGTTCCGGGCCACTAAAACCTTTACTCCGGCCGGCCAGGGTCAGATGTGGCTCAAGTGACAGGAATCCATTGAAGTTTTTCTTCTGTAATGCACTCAAAACTTCAAATATCTGGCCGTCACCTTCTCCGGCCGGAGTAATAATCATATCCTCTGTAGAAAACTTAGCATCTTTTATGTGAAGATATTCAATGTATTCCTCAAGTAAAGGATAGGCCTCATCATACGGTTTGACATTGTCAATAACAAAGTTGGCCGGGTCAAAAGTAGCCCTCAAATCAGGCTGGCCCACCGAACTTAGAATATCCCGGCAGCGCTCCGGTATGTCGCCATAGATATCTCTTTCGTTCTCATGTAACAGGGTTAACCCCTCTTTATGAGCCAACTTTGTCTTTTTGTCCATGCGATATAAGACCTGGTCCCGGTATTTGGCCGGGTCTTCATCTTCCGGGATATAGTAGGAAAATATACGGATATAAGGCGTCTCGAAAAAATGGGCTAAATACATGGCCCGGGAAAACTGTTTTAGATGCAAATCGAAGTCATCTGTGATTTTAATCTTGCCTATGGGTGAGCCAATGGCAGAGATTTGAAATCCTCTGCCCTTCAATGCCTTTTTTATCCTCTCGATATCTTCATCGGTCAAATCAAGCACATTCTTGTTGTCAACTGCCCTCAACTCAATGTGCCTTATCCCCTCTGATTCCAGAACATCCATCTGTTCTTCTATTCTCTGGGATATCTCATCCCCAAATCCACTCAGTTTAAACATGGTCATTTCTCCTCTCTAAATAGCCGTTCGTTGACATCCCCTCTCCCCTCCCTTCCGTCTGAGGCGGAAGGATTACCTGTCCTGAGTTTATCGAAGGAAGGTGAGGGGGCGTACTTCACTGATGATTTACTAACATTCTTCTCTCTATTTATCCGAATGACAACTCCGACTGACCTCACCCTACTTGCTGGCTGGTGGTTTCTTCAGCCAGCCAGTCTGTGTGAAATACGCCATCTATGTCTATCCTCTTATAAGTATGAGCCCCAAAATAGTCTCTCTGGGCCTGAATTAAATTAGCGGATAGTCTCTCCCTGCGGTAACTGTCAAAATAGGCCAGGGCTGAACTGAAGGCTGGCACTGGTATACCTAAGTTGGTGGCGGTAGCCACGACCTGGCGCCAGGAGCCCTGGGCCTTCTGGATGGCCTCTTTGAAATAAGGGGTCATTAACAGATTGGGCAGGTCAGGGTCATTATCAAAGGCTCCCTTAATACGCTCCAGGAACTGGGCCCGGATGATACATCCAGCCCGCCACATTAAAGCAATCTCCCCAAACTTCAGGTCCCAGCCGTATTCCTTTGATGCCTCTCTCATGAGGGAAAAACCCTGAGCATAAGAGCATATCTTGGAGGCATAAAGGGCCTGGCGTATAGCCTCTATAAATTCATCCCGGTTAGCATCGTATTTCGTATCCGGCCCGGAAAGGACTTTTGCCGCTGCCACCCGTTCTGCTTTAATAGCAGAAATACACCTGGCAAACACAGCCTCAGCAATCGTGGCTGCGGGCACACCCAAATCAAGAGCGGCCTGGCTGGTCCACTTACCGGTGCCTTTCTGGCCGGCTGTATCAAGGATGACCTCAACCAGAGGCTGTCCGCTAAGCGGGTCTTTTTTGGAAAATATATCAGCCGTAATCTCAATCAGATAACTATTTAACTCACCCTTGTTCCACCGGGCAAAGACCTGGTGTAAATCAGCCGCCTCCAGGCCAAGGGCATTCTTCATGATATAATAAGCCTCACATATAAGCTGCATATCACCATATTCTATGCCGTTGTGCACCATCTTGACAAAATGGCCGGCACCGTTAGAGCCAACCCACTGGCAGCAAGGCGAGCCATCGGCTACCTTAGCGGCTATCTTTTGCAAGATAGGCTTCACCTGCGGCCAGGCATCTGGAGAACCTCCAGGCATAATACTGGGGCCTTTAAGGGCACCCTCTTCTCCTCCGGAAACACCGGTGCCGATGTATAGCAGGTCATTCTCCTCACACTTTTTTGTCCGGCGGATAGTATCAGGAAAATGAGAATTGCCTCCGTCAATAATAATATCTCCCTTTCCCAGCAGCGGAATTAGTTTACCAATAAAATCATCCACTGGTTGGCCGGCCTTGACCATGAGCATTATCTTACGCGGTTTCTTGAGTGAATCCACTAATTCCTGCAGAGAATGAGTGCCAATGACATTCTTCCCACTGGCCCGGCCGTCAATAAATTTATCTACCTTCTCCACCGTGCGGTTGTAAACAGCTACGGTAAAGCCTTTGCTTTCCATATTAAGTACCAGATTTTCACCCATTACTGCCAGACCTATCAAACCTATATCTGCCTTACTCATTTCACTATCCCTCCGCTTTATTTTTTAGCCGATAAAGGACCTCACCGGCCTTGGGGACATATAGAATACCCTCCTCTTCGCGGTTCTTGTAATCCTCAATTCGTATTTCATCTGGATTCATATACCCTAAATTTACCTTACGGCAGCGTTCTTCCGGAATACCCGTAGCCAGGACCACACTAATCCTGGGTTTTTCCACCCCTTTCTCAAAACTGCCGACCCCCTTGACATGGGTGGAATGAGCCAGGACACCCCAGGGATAATGTTTGAACTTATCCCACTGTTGGACAAAATAATCCCGGGTATGATAGCCTATCTCATCAAGAATCTTCCCGTGAGTGTAGGATATCTCGCTAACATGCGGGGCATAGATAATCAGGGTGCCGCCAGCCGCCACCACCGGCTCTAATTTATACATACATTTGCCAGCCGTCCAGATGTCGTCATACATCTCTGGGGCACAGGAAAGAACAGTCCGATACGGCTTATCCTTATAAACAATATCCAGTTTATCTGACAGATCCGCCGCTTCAGACCATGACTCTTCAGGTTGGCCATAATATAGCCCGGCCAGACTTTCCCCTTTGACCACCAAGCAAAAAGCACTGCGCTCAACCGGCACGAATGAGACGGCAAAGTCAAGCACCCGGCGCACCGGAGTATCTTTATGGCCGATGATCACCGGATTGGTAATCACTGCCCCCAGCCAGTGAAAGAAATCAATGATTTCCTGGCCGGCGATCCCCGGGCAAATATACTTATTGCCCCCGGAAAAACCTACTACTTCGTGGGGAAAAACGGGGCCTATGATCAACAAATGGTCATAGTCCAGCACCATACGGTTAACGGATACATTGACCGACATACGAAACAAACCATCAGTAATCTGGGAGATTTTTTCTTCTGATATAGTCCCTACTACAGTGAGCGCATCGGGTTCCTTCCAGTGATGATTGAAGAAGCGAACCTTTGGATATATTCGTTCATGTTCTTTAGCCGTTATCTCCACCCTCTGATAAATCTGTTCGTCAGACATGGGCGGATGGGTCCCAAGGGCTATTAAGAAATCAAGGGTTCTGGCTCGGTGGGCGAGTAATTTATAAAGTATTCTAAATATTTGACCTATAGGCGCAGTGCGGGTATGGTCCGGGATAATAGCCAGCACCTTTTTCCCATCAAGTCCAGCCATGTCGGCAGCCTCAGCCATCAGGGCAGTGATTTCTTCATCTGTCAGCAATCTGTCTTCATATCCTTTTCCAATAACCACGCTATATGACTCCCAAGAAAATCGCTTAGCGATAACTTCAATACCCTAAAGGGCACAAGTGCGATTTTCAGTGGTTAGGAAAGCATTTTATGCTTTCCTATACCGTAACTTATTCTAAACCCCAATGCCTTGAGAATGCCGGATAATTTCTTATCTTGCCGGGACAATTTGACCCCGAGGCTATGAAATTCCCGGCGAACAGGATATTCCTTCCTCAGGCGGTCGAAATATGCCCCTCGCTCTTCGGCGTTCAATTCTGTGATTTTTCGCAGGTTAGCATCGTCTTTTTGTATATCATATAACTGTCTGACTAAACCGCCAATCACATCTTCGACTTGCCTGGTTCGCTGCACTTCTTCTATATCCTGGGGCACATTGTCAAGAGATAGGGGCGGCTGCTTCCGGTTGGAAAGCACCTCATCCGGTCTCCATTGCGGCTGGAGCCCTGAATACCGGCAGAGGGCCTGGTAAACCATGAATGTGCCGTTGACCTTTCCATCAAGAGAATAACCGGCAATATGCGGTGTGCCCAGGGCCACAAGTCCAAGAAGTTGGACATCAATAGAAGGCTCATGTTCCCAGACATCAAGCACGGCTGCCGCTATTCGGCCATTACGGAGGACAACCTTTAAGGCTTTTTCATCTACCACTAACCCCCGTGAGGTATTGATAAGAATGCTATCCGGCCTCATCCTGGCCAGGAAATCCTCATTCACCATCTGATAGGTAGCATCCAGCCCTTCCCTGGTCAGAGGGACATGCAGAGTAAGGAAATCCGCATCCATAAGGGCCTCTAACGGCAAATAGCGGGGCTCCCCTGTGCTCCGTGCCAGAGGGGGGTCATTTAAAAGCACCTTCATGCCCAGGGCCTGAGCTTTGGTTGCTACCCGGCTACCTACATTACCCACACCGATTACTCCCAGGGACTTGCCTTCAAGATTGAAACCCTTCCCCCTGGCTAAAAAGAGCAGGGCAGCGATAACATATTCTGCCACTGAATTGGCGTTGCAACCCGGGGCACTGGCAAATTCTATTTTTTCCTTCTTTAGAAAAGCAAGGTCTAAATGGTCTGTGCCGATGGTAGCCGTTCCCACAAATCTCACGGAACTTCCCCTTAGAAGTTCTGGCCCAACCCCGGTCACTGAACGAACAATCAGGACCTCAGCCTTTGTCTGCCTAAGGACATCAGCGGTTATGGAACGGCCAGGTAGTGTTACCACCTGCCCTAATGTGCCAAAGGCCTCTTGAACCAAAGGTATATTTTCATCAGCGACAATTATCACAATAATAAATCCTTTTATATTCTCTTGTACTCATAAAGCCTTTTTCTACTATATGCTCGTCATTGCTTAAACTGCTAAAATGGTCGCTGTCCCTATTATTATTATCATTTTTTCCACGGTGGAGTATCGGGCAGATAAGTATCAAACTCAGCAATCAATTTCTCCTCATATTGCCCGGCATACTGGCCATCAACGAACTTTTTCAGCGCCTCTTTATAAAACTGTTCCCAGGAGGCGTCTTCGTTACCCGGGTTAACAGGATAGAAAAGGGCATCATTTGCCCCGGCTGCTTTCATGTCACCTGGCGCATCACCAATCATCAAAACATGATTCTTTTCATAGCGGCCGTTTATGGCCAGGGCCAGGTGTTCCTTCTTGGTGCCCATCTCCTGGCCGGCAATTACCTTAGCGTATTTAGCGATATCATGCTCTTCCCATTCTCGGTTAAGTGCCTCACATGGAGTGGCTGAGACGACAATTATATCAGCCACCTTAGAGATTTCCTCTAAGCTTTCCCGGACAAAGGGGAACGGTGGCACTCCGCGCACCATTCTGCCAACAGTCTCGTTAACTGCCTTTGACCATTTAAGACTTCTGGTTAGAACAGGGTCATTGGTATCTTTGACCGCCTTTTCCAGGGCTGGATTACCCAATTTGGTTTCTGTTTCTACCCACCGCCTGAGTGAATCGACCTGGGGTATCCTGACATCACGCCTTTTAACTTCTTCACGCTCGCTCAGAAGGTCAAAGGTCATAATCAGGGCAGGGAAACGATTTATGCCCCTCCATTTGGAGTACAGGTTTACAAACTCGGCTGCCTGCCGGGCATATTTGGAAATAGCCTGTAGTTCCCACTCGTTAATAATATTGGGGATAAAGCACTCCTTGTGTTTGACCTCCATAGTGTCAAAAGCACACCCATCCGAATCAATGCCTATCAGAAACTTCTTCTCCGGTTTAAAATCTTTAAGCGCTTGTGCCGGGTCGCTCATCTTTTTCCTCCTTCCCATATTAACTCTTCTTGGCTACAATTGACCGGCACCCTGGATGGGAGAGACCACAATAAAATCTTCTTTTATTCCGCGTGACATATAGTATTTGGCCCGCAGTGTCTCCACCAGACGATTAAAATTTTCATCCTTAACCAAGACCATAATACTACCACCCAGACCGGCACCTGATATCTGAGCACCTTCAGCTCCGGATTTTAAGGCCAGGTCAACCATGGCATCAATCCCAGGCAGGCTGCAATCATATCCTCCCGGATGTAGATACAACTCCTGTTTTGTATCAATAGTTCTTTTTTTAGTTTCCATTTCTGGCGACTGAAAAAGGACCCGGTCACCATCATGAGAAATATTCATTAATTGCCCAAAAAGGTTTATTCTGGATGCATTTATAACATTTTCCACCATTCTACTGCGCTGCGATTCAGCAATACCATAAGCCAGGACTGAACGGAGCTGATACCCCCCTTCAGGTTCAAGATGGGTGGCAAACTGCTCCCTCAATAGGTTCTCGTACTGCGGAAGCTCCGCCAGTAGCCCCTGACGGTCTATACGCTCGGGTAGAGAATGTAATAATTCATATATCTGAGATTGACCGAGGCACTCAACCACATCAGCTAAATAAAACTTCTTTTCTTCTGCTGATAAATAATCCCTCTCAGCAATTATTTTTCCATATATACTCCCATGATGTTTCTTCATATATTCTCTTATGTAGATTTCACCTATTTCATATGTAGCTGTCTTTTCGTTAAATTTCTGCCGGGCTGCCCCGCTCTTATCTGCCACTGCGCCTGAATTAAATATTACTATCTGATAACCTTCAGGGAAAGGCAAGTAGGACTTAATCATAAGCCGGGGGAGAGTTTTCATGTGGGTAATCATTCCTGAACGACTAAATTTTATGGCGGCGTGGTCACCTGACCCGCCCCTGGTTCCCACAAACCACTCGGCAATACCACAATAGTTAACAAATTCATTATCAGTTATAGAAGTATGATTAATATCAATCATTACCTCCATCATGGCCACAACAATAGCTGAAGAAGAACTTAAACCCATCCGGGCAGGAATGTTGCTATCCAGTACACCCTCAAATCCTGATAGTTTTCTCTTCGGGTATATTACCTGAAGATAAACAGGGATTGCCTTTAATTTATTAACCCAATCCTCATCAACCCCAATTTGTTTACGCTTATTAGTTTGTTCCTGTGTCCAGGCGAGCCAACTCTTGACTGTGTCTATCTTATTTGATGGTGATTCTTTGGTAATATTAAACTTCCTCTCACCATAGTAGCTGTCCAGATTATGGACATGAATCAAGTCGTCACTGCGGCTAGCATAACAGAGAACCGTCTCCTTGTCTATGGCTATTGGATTAACAAGCCCTCCCCGGTGATCAATATGCATGCCCAGGGTATTTAATCTCCCAGGCGCCCTGACAAAACTTACTTCTTTATCTTCATCAAAATAAAGCCTGAATTTCGTGGCTACCTTCAAAAAGGTATTTACTCGTTCATCAATCAGTGTTCTATCCTGACCATAGATAGATTCAAGTCGGGAGATTAAACGGCTATCTTTTTTCTTAATTAACTCAATCCATTCATTTATATTCTTTCTGCCAATCATTTCTATTTCTCTTTGGTTCCTCCCTCTGGAGTCATAAGTGCCGAAGGTACTCCCCCCTTGGAGAGTTACCCGACCTTTTACTTTTTCTAAGGCTTCTTTCCATTACTGTCCGATTATAACTTAAGTTCTAACAATGGGTTATGAATTTCAGAGCTTTCGATATCGCGCAAACTTTCGCGATAAGTTAATTGCGCAAAAGCCATGCATAAAAATTGGTCTAGGTGTAAGTTGTTCCAGGTTTACCCCCTACAATATAAACTTTACCACAACCCACAGGATTTTTCTACCCTAAAATTCCCCCCCCTGATTTGCAGTCTGAGATGAAATTTCCGGCTTTATAAAAAAAATTCATTTTGCAGAGCTGCCAAGCGGTTTTTTATTGCTAAGGAAATACACTTGTGGTAAAATCCTTATGGCAAGGCCCCATCGTCTAGTGGCCTAGGACGGGTGGTTCTCAGCCATCAAACCGGGGTTCGATTCCCCGTGGGGCCACCAGAAAAAATCTTTGGAGGAATTTAAAATGATAGAAAGATATACCCTTCCCAGGATGGGCAGAATCTGGAGTGAGGATAATAAATTTAAGATGATGCTTCAGATTGAAATCTTAGTGTGCGAAGCCCTGGCCAAGTTAGGTGAGATTCCCAAGGAAGCTTTGGCTAAGATAAAGAAGAGGGCTGGTTTCGACTTAGATAGGATCAAAGAGATTGAGGCACAGACAAGGCACGATGTCATTGCTTTCCTGGAGGCGGTGGGCGAACGGGTGGGGGGTGAGTCAAGGTATATTCACTTAGGGCTCACTTCCTATGATATCGTTGATACCTCTCTATCTTTGAGGATGCAGGAAGCCGGAGACCTTATCCTGCGGGATTTAAAGAGACTTTCTCGGGTCCTCAAAAGGAGGGCAAAGGAGCACAAAGAGACGATAATGATTGGCCGCTCCCACGGGATACATGCTGAACCAATTACCCTGGGTCTTAAATTTGCTCTCTGGTGGAAAGAGACAGAGCGAAATCGGGAGAGGATGGCTCAGGCTCGAGAGATGATAAGCTACGGTAAGATTTCAGGAGCAGTTGGCACCTATGCTCACCTTGACCCCAGGGTGGAAGAATATGTCTGCAAGAAATTAGGGCTCATCCCTGCTCTTGTCTCCACCCAGATACTCCAGCGGGATCGGCATGCCCAGTACCTCTGCGCCTTAGCCCTCCTTGCCAGTTCCTTAGAGAAGTTTGCCCTGGAGATACGGAACCTGCAGAGAACAGATATCTTAGAGGTTGAGGAATACTTCTCCAGGGGTCAAAAGGGTTCCTCAGCTATGCCTCATAAAAGAAATCCCATTGTCTCAGAGAGAGTCTCGGGTCTGGCCCGGGTAGTTCGAGGGAATGCCCAGGCTGCCCTGGAGAACATTGCCCTCTGGCATGAGAGGGACCTGACCCACTCTTCGGTGGAGAGGGTGATAATTCCCGATAGCTGTATTTTAATTGATTATATGCTTAACAAATTCATTGAAGTGATGGATAACTTAGTCATCTATCCAGAGAACATGAAAAAGAATTTAGAGAAAACCAAAGGGCTTATCTTCTCAGAAACGGTTTTATTGGAGTTAGCTAAGAAAGGATTAAGCCGAAAAGAGGCTTATAGAATAGTGCAGCGAAATGCTATGAAGGCATGGGAGAGAGGAACTTCGTTCAAGGAGCTGCTTCTTCAGGATAAAGAGGTCAGGAAACATCTCCCCAAGAGAAGCATCGAAAACTGCTTTGACTTAAAGCATAATTTAAGGAATGTAGGCAGAATATTCAAGAGGCTGGGAATATGAAATACAAAGAGGCCGGGGTAGATATAGAAGCAGGAGATAGGTTGGTAGATAGTATAAAGTCGCTGGTGAAAGCAACATTTCGGCCCGAGGTTATCAGCGGGATTGGCGGATTCGGAGGACTATTTCATCTGGGTACCAAGAAATATAAAGACCCGGTGCTGGTGGCTGGAACGGATGGTGTGGGAACGAATTTAAAGGTGGCCACGCTCTGCAATACGTTCGATACGGTAGGAGTGGTTTTAGTAGCCATGTGCGTTAACGACATGCTTCCCCAGGGGGCAGAACCCCTTTTCTTTCTG
>JAUWHM010000063.1 GCA_030605915.1 Nitrospirota bacterium
TCTTCCTTTTTCCCTATAGGGTCTATGACATCCAAAAGAGGATGACCGACAAACTCTACCGGCGGACCCTCATCCTGGTATATCTCCCTTTCAAAAGGGAGGATGACAATCATCTTATTGACTAACTTAGCTATTTTCTTAACCCGGCTTCTTCCCCAGGCCCAGACCTGAGGGCTAATGTAGTAGATGATTGGTATTCCCTTCTCCCTAACCCGCTCAGCCAGGCGCAGGTTGAAACCAGGGTAGTCAATGAGGATAAGGGCATTGGGCCTTTCTTCCTCCACTGCCCGGTAAATTTTATGGAAAGTTTCTGACAGCTTTCTAATATGCCTTAGCACTTCACCGAAACCGACGATGGCTATCTCACTAATATCGAAGAGAATATTAACTCCGGCCTCAGCCATCTTCCTCCCACCCATGCCCATAATTTCAAGGTTGGGAGAAAGGCTCTTGAGAGCCTTCACTAAATTGGCTCCGTGTAGATCACCAGAGGCTTCACCGGCAATGACCATTAATTTCTTGGGCATATCTCTACCACTCACCTTTAATTCCTTTCCCCCGAAGGGAGAGGGTACGGTGAGGAGGGGGTATTTTGCTTTTTTGGATTTGCTTCTCAATCTCAAGGGCTACTCCTAAGACTCTCTGCCCTTCCTCCCCTGATACTAAGGGTCTTCGCCCTTTAGCCACACAGTCAATGAAATCCTCAATCTCTGAGCGGAGTGGCTCCATCCTCTCAGGGGAAATCCTTTCTCTGACAATGGCTTTACCCCTTTTTCGACACAGGTCCACTTCCTGAGTTAGACAATCTAAGGAGATATAACTATCGCTTTGAAAGATTCTGAGCTTTCTCATTCTCTCCTGAGAGAGACGACTGGCACTTACATTGGCTACACAGCCATTCTCAAAGAGGAGGCGAGCATTGGCAATGTCCTCATGCTTAGACAGCACGGCTACTCCCAGAGCCTCAATCCGCTTGATGGGGGATTTTACTAAATGGAGGATGAGGTCCAGGTCGTGGATCATCAGGTCCAGGACCACCCCCACTTCAGTGCCCCGTGGCTGGTAAGGAGCTAAGCGGTAAGATTCAATGAAGCGAGGAGCTTTGACCAAGGTCTCCAATTGTCTGACAGCGGCATTATACCTTTCTATGTGACCAATCTGCAGTATCAAATTTCGCTTGCTGGCCAGCCGAATTAACTTCTTTGCTTCCTCCACCGTCTGAGTAATTGGTTTCTCTAAGAGGAGATGAATTCCTTGCCTGAGGAAATCTTTGGCTACCTGGTAGTGAAGATGGGTGGGGACAGCAATGCTCACCGCAGATACTTTTCCGAATAGGTCCCTATAATCGCTGTAGTCATGAGTGTTATATTGATTAGCAATCTGTCTGCGCCTGCGCCGGTCAATATCTGCCACTCCCATCAGCCGGGCCTGGGGAAGCTGGCAGTAGATGCGAGCATGCTCCTTCCCTAAATGGCCTACTCCCACTACCCCAACCTTAATCTTTTTCATCCTCACAGGGCCACTACACAGATTTTAGACTCATTGGCTATCTGGATTAGCTCCTCTCTATCCAGAACAACTGTCCTTTCTGCCTCAATGGCCAGGGCCGAGGCCTTAACTTCCCTTAAAAGTTCTATGGTTCTTCTGCCAACCACGGGAATGTCGAAGCGCATATCCTGCTGGGGCTTACTCATCTTTACCACAACTGCTCCTTCCCCTCCCCACTCTGCTCCCCTCCTTATGGCCTTATCGGTTCCCTCTATAGCCTCCACGGCCAGGATGACCCCATTTTTGATTACCACGGTCTGCCCGATATCTAAACGACCGATCTCTTTGACTATCCTTTCCCCAAATTCAATATCCTTAAGTTCCCCCTCATCTGGTCGGCGCTTACTTAACACTCCCTGAGAAGCTAAATATGAAGAGAGATATTTCCGTCCGTCGACGAGCTTGATTCCCTCCTTCTCCAGTTCATCGGCCAGTGCTCGCAGGATGGACTCGGTCTGCTTGCTTCCCAGCTTCCTGAGAAGCAAGGATATTCTCTCATTAAATCCAGCCTGATTAAGTAGCACTGCCTGGGGAACCTTTCCAATCATCACGGCTCGCCTGGCTCCCTCAGATAAGAGGAACTTTACTGCCCGATCAAACTCCCCTATTTTCACCCAAAGGGTCCTATCAACTAAGCTTTCTACCTCAGGTGAAGTATATCCAGAGAGGGCTACGG
>JAUWHM010000151.1 GCA_030605915.1 Nitrospirota bacterium
ATCGGAATCTGTCACTATAGATGATGCTGGCACCGCAAATACTTCCGATGACCTCGTAGGCACCAGATCAGTAACAGTTGGTACTGAAGAAGAAGGGATGTGGTCATATAGACCGGTAACTGTTGAGATCGTATGGACAGAGCGCTCCTGGGGAGGTGAGCAGGAAGTAAGCGAGCAGTTAGTTACTTACTTTCGAAAGGAATGAGAAAGGATGGAATTACCTTAGTAGAGGTCCTGATAGCTTCAGCAATCATGGTGGTAATCCTGGGAGGCGGCTTAACTGTCTACCTTATGTCTGAGACGACATGGCAGGAGTCTACGGTGCAGGCTCGTCTACAGCGCAGTGCCAGTATTGTTATGCAGAAGATGATAAAGGGAGTAGAAGGGGTCTATGGGCTCAGGGATTCAAAGGCGATAACTACCCCCAGTTACCCCCTGCCTGCTTCAAGTGACACAGTGGAATTTACCGGGATAGGCAATATAAGTAGGAGTTTTTATCTGGAGGAGAATGCGCCTCGGGATGAGGTCTTCTACGATCCTAATACATCTGTCTCGGGAGATGCTTACTCTATAGCCGCGGATATAAGTAGCTTGACATTTGAGAGACTTACTATGGAAAGGATCAGGATAAGCCTCACTATGTCTCAGGCTGTCGGAGACAAGGATATGTCTATAAGCCTGAATACAGATGTTACCATACGGAATTAGGAGAATGAGAAGTGAATAATAAAGGGCTGGCCTTTATCTTTGTAATATCCATTATCCTGGTCCTGGCTATTGGAGCAGCTGCCTTTTTGACATTCGGCAAGAATGAGATATATACTGCAAGGCGGAGGATTGAATCGACAAAGGCATTCTACATTGCACAGGCAGGTTTGAATCGAGCGCTCTATGATTTAAAGGAAGAGTTCGAGACGGATGATCAAGATTGGAATGATGGCGATATAAATAGTATAGACGTAACGTCAGTCTATAGCTCAAGCAACTTCTACATCATTCCTTACTCACCCACCTTATTAGGCGACGGCACATATACTGTCAGCCTGAAGAATGTAGGCGCCACAACCGGTGAGATCTGGGTAAAATCAAGTGGAACTGTAGGCTCAATCACTAGAACTATCCAGGTCTATGCGAAAGCAAAGAATATCTCCCCTTGGAACAATGCCATCTTTGCCGGGGCTGGGTCAAGCGGTGCTACGATAAGTGGGAATGTGGACATCCGCGGTTCCATTCATATCCTGGGCACTGGTCTTGACTCAACAGATACTGCCATATCCCTGAGTGGAACAGCGAGTATAGGAAATAATTATAGCGGGATACCAACCGAGTTATCCTCTAGAATCCCTGATTGCCCCCAGGTTACCTTTGGAAGTGAGACTGTGGATAGCCTAAGCGCCGAGTTCAGGGTCAAAAAGGGTAGGGCGGATCTATCCGGCTCTGCCGAGGTAGGTGAATCCAATAAGACAGGCAATAGCCTTAAAGAGACGGTAGATGGGGTCTATGTAAATGTGGGGCCTGATGATGGTGATAATCAAGCTGGCACATACTATGATGGATTTGGTGGAAATAAGGGAGCAGGCAATGTCAGCTCTGATAATGGCACGACCAATGCCTATGATTTAGGTGATGCCGCCAGCTTTCCAAGCTTGGATGATTCTTATGGCGCCTCTACGTATCGGCAGTATCTGGTTGATAACTCATTCGCCATATCTGAAAACGATCTTTCAAGCATAACCTCTTCCACCTCGGATTATTCTGAGGGCGATAGCAAAGGAAGCCTCACATGGGATCCCGATTATGATTCCGACGGGAATCCCGCAACCAAAGAAGGCCTGCTTACCATCTCAGGTATCGTGCGTATAACAGATGGTGAAGGAGCCCTTGGTGAAATCTCTATAGGCGAGAAGAATCTGACCATCGAATATACAGGCTCTGGGACCATCTTTGCTGACGATATCGAGATTCATGGAGATCTGCTTTCGCAGGGGACATTTCCTTCCACGGATTATTGCCTCAGTCTGATTGCCGATAATAATATAAACCTTGCCACCGGTTCAGGTGACAGCCAATTTAAGATGACAGGTGTATTCTATGCCGAAGGCCAAATCACCAGTGCAAAGCAGAATGAGATCGCCGGCACATTCGTATCCAATTATTTTGATATGGGGTCAAACGTCCCCAGTATTTACCATATCCCTGATTTGATGAATCATCTGCCCGACCATATGACTGCATGGACATCTGACTGGGCTATCATAACCAGCAATTGGCAGGAGATATAAGACTTGACGGCTTACATCGTGTAAGGTATATTATTGTGTGGGCAAATTGGAACATCAAAGGTATGACAATGCAAAACTCAAAATTGAAATCTCCTACAGGGTTCACCTTAATAGAGATTTTAATAGTAGTTGTAATAGTAGGGCTGTTGGCTGGTATTGCTATTCCCAACTTCTTAAGGGGAGCCAAGACAGCGAGAAAGAAGGCTTGCATAAATAACCTGATGATGATAGATGGAGCCAAGGAGCAGTATGCCTTAGATTATAATCTCTCCTCTGGCGACAGCGTAACAAATGCGCAGATTAATGCCTATATAAAGGGTGGAGCGCCTGAGTGTCCCAGTGGTGGCACCTATACATACGAGGCTGTAGATACAAACCCTACCTGCACCCTGGGGGGGTCAAAGGGACATGTTCTGCCATAGGGATGAGGTTGGAAAGTTATGCTTTTAATTTCGTGCAACAGAATTTAGGATTTTCCTTGCTCTTGGAAATGATTTTTGGTAGTATATTGTGTCAGGAGGTGAGAAAAAATGGCGGTCGAACTAAAAACTGACCATCCACATATTACCCAAAAAGAGGGGGTCTGTGCGGGAATGTGGTTTGGAAATATGTCAAGGGGGGATAGCCATACGGTAAAGGTGGTAGAAATAAACAAAAACACAAGAGGAGGTGAAAAAACTTGGTTATAGAGTTATTAACTCTATAATACAAGGATTGATATGCAAATCTTGGAGGCTAAACAAAAATTTGAAGAAATAATTAGTGTGCTTTCGGAGAGTAAGTTGGAGGAAGTAATTGACTTTGCCAACTATTTAAGAGACAGAGGAGAAGCTGAGGAACTTTTAAGAATGCAGATGAGTTCAAAAGCTTATCTGGATTGGCTTAGTCCTGAAAATGACATTTACGATGAGGTCTTTAAAGATGAAATTAAATAGAGGCAATATTATCCTTTGCAAGGTTCCAATGCCTTCGGAGAAATTGAGAGAGTTTAAACTAAGGCCTGGCCTGATTGTCTCAAAAGATTTAAACAACAAAAGACTTGATGATGTAATTATAGCTATATGTACATCTAACGTTTCAAGGAGTCAAGAACCAACACAATATCTTATTGAAAGAGATGAGATTACTCAGGCAGGAATAAAGGTTGCCTCAGTCGTTAAATGTGAGTCTTTATTAACCATAAACAAGTCAATGATCATCAAAGTTCTTGGAATGCTTTCTGAGAATGGGGTTCGTAAAGTTAATGAGTGTCTAAAGGACGCTCTAGAATTAGGGTAGGAGTTCTTATAAAAGCAAGCTTTGCCACTACAAGCAAAACATAGCAATGTTCACTAAGTCTAAAAATGTAGCTGGGTTAGATATCGGTAGCCACACGGTAAAGGTGGTAGAAATAAAAGAGGGCCCTGAGGGAAGAGAGCTCACCGGGTTTGCTTTAGTTGAGATAGCGCCAGGCTCCTCCGGAGGTGAGGAGGCAGTTGTTGAGGCTATCAGGAGAGCTGTGGAGGAAAGTAAGATAGAGACTGACCGGGTAGTGACGGCTGTCTCCGGCCAGTCGGTCATCGTCCGCCATATTGAGCTACCCAGAATGTCGAAGGAAGAAGCAAAGAATGCCATTAAGTATGAAGCCGAACAACATATCCCTTTTGATATAAAGGAGGTTAGCTTAGACTTTCAAATACTTGAAGAGGCATCCAATTCTAAGAAGATAAATGTGTTATTGGTAGCGGCCCGCAATGACCTGATTGATAATCATCTTAAGCTTATTCAGGCGGTCGGACTTAAGCCAGTAGTCATTGATGTCGATTCATTTGCCCTGGTCAACGCCCTTGAGGTTATTCAAGGAAAGAGGGAAGAGACAGTGGCCTTGGTCAATATGGGAGCTAAGCTGACCAACATAAACATTGTCAAAAATGGTATCTGCTACTTTACCCGGGATATCTCCCTATCTGGAAATAATCTCACGGAGGCTATTCAAGAGAGTCTTAATTTAGAGCCGCCTCAGGCTGAGAAGTTGAAGAAGGAAGAGGGGGAAGCTGGCGGGGATTCTAATGTGTCCAGGGCCCTGAATCCAGTTCTAAAGGATTTAGTCAGTGAACTGCGTCTCTCTTTTGACTACTATGAGAACCAAGCTCTGGAAAGGACTACTAATAGAATCCTATTCAGTGGAGGAAGTGCCCGGCTTAAAAATCTGGATAAGTTCCTAACGGAAGCCCTGGGCATACCAACTGAGATTTGGAGTTCTCTGGATGGATTGGGAGTCAGTTCCGATATCGATAAGGAAAGATTGACCGATGCCGTTCCCCTGTTATCTGTAGGGATTGGCTTAGCTCTCAGGGAGCCTAACCCATGATTGAAGTAAACCTCCTTCCACTTTCTCTGAGAGAGAAAAGGAGAAGGATAGAACTACCACCAGTTACATTTATAATTGTAGGGGGGGGGATACTCGCTCTTCTTCTGCTCAGTAGCGCCGTTTTAGCTGGGAGCACTCACCTGAGGAGGTCGAGGCTTCAAAAGGTAGAGGAGGAATTTGAAAGCTTAAAGCCGGAGAGTGAGAAGATTGCCTATCTCAAGGATAAAAAGCAAAAGTTGGGGAAGAAAATGGCTGTCATTGAACAGTTAGTGGACAAACAAATACTCTGGGCCAGGAAGCTTAACGAGCTGAGCAACCTTATCCCTTCTCGGGTGTGGCTAACATCACTCTTCATAGAGGAGAGGTCTCTAAAAACGGGTTCCAGCGAGAATGAGACTAAGAGGGGGAAATTCCTGGTCATCAAGGGAGTAGCTATCTCCAGAGGGGAAGGAGAGACAGGGGAGTTGAAGTTGGTAGGCGATTTTATGGAGAGGATAAGGAGCGATAGCTCCTTCTGCGCCGATTTCCTTAGTGTTGAACAATGGGGTTCCATCAGCCGGGGCAAGATCGGCGGTTTGGAAACGATGTACTTTGAGCTGAGCTGTCAGTTTGAGGAGGGTAGATGAAGTTCAGTTTGGCTGAATTAGGGAAGAAGCAGGCGGTGGGTTTCACAGTCGCCTATGTAATAATAATATTGCTCCTTGTTTTCTTGGTGAAGGGTAAAGTGGTTAGTTTGAGAGCCATCTCAATGGAATTATCCAGGAAGAGGGTAGCGGTGGAAGAAGCTAAGGAGCTGATAGACGGTGAGGACAGATATCGGCAGGAAATTGATGAGTTGGAGAAGCGGATCGAGATGTATGAGGATAAGCTCCCCGAGCGAAGGGAGGTTCCTCAACTATTCAGGGAGTTAGATGAGGTGGCCGGGCAGTCGCAGATTAAGATTATCTCGGTTGGGTCAGAAGAATTTGAGGAGAGCCAGCACTACCGGCGCTACTGGAGGAGGTTGGAACTGGAAGGAGGATATCATGAATTGGGGCGCTTTATTAATAAGTTAGAGAGCTTAAGCCGGTTTATCAAAGTGGATGACATTCAGATAGGTTCTACTCCTGAAAACTTGCTCAAACATAATATAAAACTGACCGTTAACACCTTTGTCTCCAGGGAGACAATATGAAACAAAATCAAAAATACATATCATGCTTCGTGATATTTTCTCTTCTGTTCAGCGGATGGAGTTGTGGAAGGAGGGAGGAGTTATCTCAAGAAGCTAAGGGAAAGAAGGAAAGGATGAGGAAGAAGGTTGAGTTTGAAATATCAGCCACAAGGCCATTTGTTTATGACAGCCAGGG
>JAUWHM010000042.1 GCA_030605915.1 Nitrospirota bacterium
TGTATTCGGCTCTCAAAATTCTCAATAGCCCGGATGTAAAGATAATCACTACGGAGGATCCGGTGGAATATAATATCCCTGGAATCATGCAGGTCCAGATTAAGGAGGCGATTGACCTCACCTTCGCTAAGTGTCTGCGGCATATTCTGCGTCAGGACCCGGACATCATCTTAGTCGGTGAGATTCGAGACCTGGAGACAGCCGAGATTGCTATCCAGTCCTCTCTCACCGGCCATCTGGTCTTAAGCACCTTACATACTAACGATGCTCCCTCCACCATAACCCGTCTCATTGATATGGACATAGAGCCCTTCCTGATAACTTCCACTTTGGAGGCAGTTTTAGCTCAGCGCCTGGTGCGGACTATCTGTCAGAACTGCAAGGAGCCTTACCAGCCAGATGAGGCCGAACTGCAGGAGATTGGATTAAGTGTTGAAGAGGCAGCCGATAAGACCTTTTATCGGGGCCGGGGATGTGACCTTTGCAACAATGTGGGGTATAAGGGAAGAACGGGCATCTTTGAATTGCTCATTATGAATGAGGATATCAGGGTATTGATCATTAAGAAGGCACCAGCCAAGGAGATTCGGGCCAGGGCCATGGAACATGGAATGAGGATGATGCGAGAGGATGGACTGGAGAAAATCTATCAAGGAATCACTACTGTTGAGGAGATAATTAAGGGCACTCAACTATTCGCCTAAATGGAGGTGAAGGGATGCCAAGATTTAATTATGTAGCTACTGATGGCCGGGGAAAAGAGGTCCAGGGAATGGTGGAGGCAGATACCCAGGCATTAGCCATCAACCAGGTGCGGGGGATGAAATTTTTCCCCCTTCGGGTGACTAAAGAAAGAGTTAGAGCCAAGGCTCGTCCCGGGAAGAAGGGAGGGGCTATGCAAATGCAGATTAAGATCCCCTTCCTCACTGATAGGGTAAGTGCTAAGCAGCTCACCCCTTTCACCCGGCAGTTATCCACCCTTATTGATGCTGGTCTTCCTCTTGTTCGCAGCCTGGGCGTTCTCAGAAATCAGATGAAGCCTGGTGCTTTGAAAGACATATTGGGAACGGTAGCCCAGGATGTAGAGGGAGGGAGCACCTTCTCCGAGGCTCTGGCCAAGCATCCTAAGTCTTTCTCCAAGTTGTTCATCAACATGGTTCGGGCGGGTGAAGTGGGGGGAGTGTTGGATACGGTGCTACAGCGTTTAGCTGAATTCGCTGAGAAGAGTGCTGCTCTTAGAAGAAAGATAAAGGGAGCTATGGTCTATCCGGCGGTAGTTGTCTTCGTCATCGTTGGTGTTCTAATAGTCATCTTCAAGTTTGTCATGCCAACTTTCGTAGATATGTTCAAGGATATGAAGCAGGAGCTTCCAGGAACTACGCTATTTCTGATAAAGATCAGCAACTTCGTTCAAACGCGTAAGGTTTTGCTTATCCCAGCAGTTATCATCGCCATAGCAATCCTATTCAACATTATCAAAAAGACCAGGAAAGGAGGTTATGCTATTGATAAGATTAAATTGAAGCTTCCTGTCGTCGGGCAATTGGTCCAGAAGATGGTAGTCGCCAGATTCAGCCGAACCCTGGGGACTTTGATCACCAGTGGGGTGCCCATACTTCAAGCCTTAGCCATCACCAAGGAGACGGCCGGGAACGAGGTGGTAGCCAGGGCAGTAGCTAATGTTCACGATAGCATTCGGGAAGGGGAATCCATTGCCGGACCTTTAGAGTCCAGCGGAGCCTTTCCACCTTTAGTCAGCAATATGATTGATGTGGGGGAAGAGACAGGAAACTTAGACCAGATGCTGATGAAGGTGGCCGACACATATGATGATGAGGTGGATGTAGCGGTGGCCGGGCTGACTTCAATCATGGAACCAGTTCTCATCATATTTATGGGAGGTATCGTTGGTTTCATTGTAATCTCTCTCTTCCTGCCGCTAATTGAGATGGCTATGCAGATGACCTGATAAGCCAGGGAATTCCAAAAATTAAAATGCAAAAATCAATGGGGAAGGTCTTGGTAGTGGATGACGAGGAGAATATGCGCAAGAGCTTGAAAGCTCTCCTCGGTAAGGAGGGATATGAAGTTAAGACTGCCTCCAGCGGGGAGGAGGCCGTAAGGCTGGCCGGGGATGAGACTTTCCCCATTCTCATAGCTGATCTTCGGATGGATGGGATGGATGGGATGGATACCTACCGGGCCATTAAAGAGCGAAATTCCCAGACTTTAGCCATCATTATCACTGGACACGCCAGCCTAAAATCGGCCATTGAGGCCATCCGCTTAGGAGCCTATGACTATTTAGTTAAGCCATTTAAACCTGAGCAGATCCTCCTCACGGTTCGAAGGGCTTTAGAGCACCAGCAGTTGGTTGAGGAGAATGTTTACCTCCAGGGAGAGCTGGGAGAAAAGTTTCGATTCGATAATATAATTGCGAAATCGGGCCCCATGGAGGAAGTGTTTCAGTTGATGAGAAAGGTGGCAGTCTCGAATGTAACTGTACTCCTCAGAGGGGAAAGTGGCACTGGAAAAGAGTTAGTAGCTCGGGCCATCCATTACAACAGTCCCCGCCAGAAAAAGAGATTCATCGGCGTAAGTTGTGGAGCATTGCCGGAAACGCTTTTGGAGAGTGAACTCTTTGGACATGAGAAAGGAGCCTTTACGGGAGCGCTGAAGCAAAAACGGGGTTTGTTTGAAGTAGCTAATGAAGGGACTATCTTCTTAGATGAGATCGCTGACCTTTCTCTCTCTACTCAGATGAAGCTCCTGCGGGTTCTTCAGGAACAGGAGTTCCAGCGGGTGGGAGGTACTGAGCTAATAAGCGTGAACCTGAGGTTGATTAGTGCTACTAATAAGGATTTGGAGGAAGCCGTAAGGGAGGGTTCGTTCCGGGAAGAGCTCTACTACCGCATCAATGTCGTCTCTATCTCACTTCCACCTTTACGCAGTAGAAAAGAGGATGTCCCCCTCTTAGTCCAACACTTTTTGAAGAAGCATCAGGCCAAGAATAAGATAGTATCCCCAAAAGCAATGGAACTTTTGATGATGTACCATTGGCCAGGAAATGTGCGCCAGTTAGAGAATGTTGTAGAGAGAGCCATTGCTCTCAGTCAGGGCCCTGTTATTTTAGAGAATGACCTTCCTCCTCAAATTCGCCTTAACTCCCACCTGCCTGGAGATAAGCCAACCCCCAGATCCCCTCACTATCTGACCAATCTAACCTTTCAAGAGGCCCGAGAAAATTTCGAAAGACATTTCCTCCAGAGAGCTATAGTGAGAAACAGGGGTAATATCAGTGCTACTTCCCGGGAGATAAAGCTGAGTCGGCGCCATTTCTATGAGAAGATGAAATCCTATCATATCAATCCGAGGAAAACTTCTTCATAATTTATGATGAAGAATGCTCCTTCCACCAAACTTAGTGAATTAGCTTATTTAGTTATTCTCAGCCTGCTTGCCGTCTTCCTCCTCCTGGCCGTGGCCAGCCTCTGCCCGAAGGGGAAAGCTATTCCACATCAGCGGTTGCTTTTAGCTATTCTCATATTTAGCCTGGGATACTTAGCCTGTCTCTATTTCTCTAAGCTGATATTTAGTCCTCTGAAGAGAATGATTAGCCGAGCAGTAAACCCCGTTAGAGATAAATCTCTAAACGAGGTGAAGGGCAAGGAAACGGCCCAGGTTAGTTCATCCTTAAGTGAGTTGATGGAGGGCCTTAGACTCTCTCGAGAAGAAGCAAAGAGATGGAATCAGGAGCTGGAGTGCCGAGTGGAGGAGAGAACAAAACAGCTAAGGGAAGCCCAGGAGAGATTAATTCAGTCGGCCAGATTAGCTTCTTTAGGAGAAATGGCTTCATCTATCGCTCATGAGATAAGAAACCCATTAGCCGTTATTGCCACTGCAGGGGGTTACCTTAAACGGGTAGCCGCCAGCCATGAGCCACCGACTGCCGATGAATCCTCTCAGGTAGAGGAACAGTTAGGAATTATGGATGGGGAAATAGAGCGCGTGGGCAAGATCGTTGACGGCCTCCTCAGGTTTTCCCGGGTCTCAATTTCTCCCTCTCATCCCCCCAGATTGGTCAATATAAATGAAATGGTGGAAGAGGCTCTATCTCAGGCTATCCAGGGCGGAGGTCTTGAAGGAATAGAGGTGGTAAAAGAGTGGACCTTTTCTCTTCCCAGCGTTCGAATTGACCCGTCTGAACTCCAGCAAGCATTTCTAAATATCATTCAGAACGCTGCCCAGGCCATGCCTCAGGGTGGCACTCTAACGATTGCCACGCGGTTATCGGCGAACACCGAACACCAAACACCGAACACCGTTAAGATTAGTTTCACCGATACTGGCTGTGGTATCGCTCGCGAAAATATGGAAAAGGTCTTCGAGCCATTCTTTACTACCAAGGATTTCGGAGAGGGCACTGGCCTTGGGTTAGCTATTGCAGACGGCATCGTGAAACGGGCCGGGGGAGGGATTAAGGCTGAAAGCAACCTAGGAAAAGGCACCGTTTTCACCATTTATCTTCCCCTGAATACATAGGAGTAGGGATGGCGGGAAAGTTGCAGGCTAAGATTGTTCTGACTACGGTGCTCTTGCTCATCTTAATTATGGTCATCTTTGCCTATTTGATGCACAGCCTTTATTGGGATATTGGCCTTATAATGAAAAAATATCCTGCTGCGCAGTTAGAGGTGTCTTCACCAGTTAAGGGGACAATTTGGCACTGCTTTCTCCTTCTTCTTCTTGGCTTCTCAGCCCTGATTTTCATCCTGGGCCTCTTGATAAAGAGGTTAGTCATAAATCGAATTGAATCCTTATCCGTTCTAACTAAACGAATCAGCAGAGGAGATTTCAGCTCGAAGATGGAGTCCGCAGATAGCGATGAGATTGGCCACCTACAGGCTTCTTTAGATGAGATGAGGCAGAATCTAAAACGGTCAATGAAAGAAATGAAGCGGAGAAGCGATGAACTCACTGAGAGGGTGGAGGAGAAGACTAAGGAGCTTCGCAGAGTCAATGAGGAATTGGCCCAGACCTGGCAGCGGCGGGTTGAATCTGAGCGTATGGCTTCCCTGGGACGGATGGCGGCCGCGGTAGCCCATGAGATAAGAAATCCTTTGAATGCTATTGGCCTGACCGTGGGACATCTCCAGGATGGGTTTCTTCCTGAGGACCGAGAGGTCAGAAAGAAGTTTGCTGCTTTCACTGATAGTATACAAAATGAGATTAAGATGTTAGGCAGTCTCGTTAAACGCTTTTTAGAATTCTCTAAGCCGGAAAGACCTAAGCTGGAGTATGAGGACTTGCATCAGATTCTGGATGAAGTGTTGCTTCTCACTGAGAAGGAAGCTTCCTCCCAGGGAATAATGGTAGTTAAGGAATATGCTCGGCCACGGCTAAGAACTATGGTGGATAGGGAAAAGATTAAGGAAGCCTTCCTCAACATAATTGTTAATGCCATCCAGGCTATGCCTCAAGGGGGTGAGTTAAGGATAAATTCTAATCTGAAGATAGGTTCTAAGTTAGACCCTATTGGGTCAATGGTCCAGATTGGTTTCACCGATACCGGATGCGGTATCTCTGAGGAGAACTTAAAGAAGATTTTTGACCCCTATTTCACTTCCAAAGAGGATAAGGGAGTGGGGCTTGGTTTAGCCATTGCCCGTCGCATTGTTGAGGACCATTGGGGAACCATTGAAGTCGAGAGCCAGGAGGGAGTAGGAAGCACCTTTAACATTACGCTACCGATGAAGGGGGCTTTATCCCATGAGCGAGAAGAGGGGAATAGTACTGGTCATTGAGGATGGCAAGCTCCAGCGGGAGATCTTAGCTGAGATCTTAAGAGGCGAGGGATATGAGGTCCTGGCCGCAGGCAGCGGAAATGAGGCCAAGGAGAAACTCCGGGGGGCAGCTAAGGCCAATGTCATCCTGACCGATCTCAAGATGCCGGGCATGGATGGAATAGGAGTTATCAAATGGGCCAAAGGAATTGATCCAGCCGTACAGGTCATCGTCTTAACCGCTTACGGGACGATAGAATCAGCCGTGGAATCAATGAAGTTGGGAGCTTACGACTACCTGACCAAGCCTATTCAGAAGGAAGAGGTAAAGATGGTGGTCAGAAAAGCCCTGGAAGATCAGAGGCTACGGAGTGAGGTTAGCTATCTGCGCCAGGAATTGGAGGAAAGGTATAAGCTAAATAATGTGATTGGCATCAGTCCCAAGATGCAGGAAGTCTATAAGCTCGTGAAAAAGGTATC
>JAUWHM010000100.1 GCA_030605915.1 Nitrospirota bacterium
TATAGCATGACTACAGTTGTGAATGAATAGTTTCCTTTCTTCGTAGGCATCAAGGTTTTCATGGGCGACCATCCCCTCAATTTGAGGAATCTCACCCTTAAAGGCCCTCTTATCTACGGGAAGGGTAGCATACTCTTCCACCATAACGAGGAGAGGGTCTTTCTTCTTCAGCTCCTCGGGAACAACGGGAACCATGCGGCTCACTACAGATTCTATTAAGCCGAGGTGATTCTCAACATATGTTTTATATTCCCCAGATATGCTTTCAAAGATATATCCCTTGAGGACTTTTCCCGCCTGGAGTAGATTCTCAGCAATAATTAGATTCAGGGGTGCTTTTACCTTTCTCCTGGCTCGCTCCTCCATTCCCCGGGCGATAAGGGGAGCCACCTGGCTTAAAGCCTTCGTCCCCACCGCGGTAGCGGCTATATCAGCCCCGGCCATCTCCCTAACTACCTTCTCCACTTCACTGACATTTACCGCCCTCACTCCCCTTATAACCAGCTCCTGCGGGTGTTCATTAACGACCCTCAGGCTATATGAACCTCTCTCATTTAAGGCTGAGATAAGCCTCTCATCAATATCAATGAAGACTATTTCATATTTAGATTGGAAAAAGAGCTGGCCTAAAAAACCCCTTCCAATATTTCCCGCCCCAAACTGGACTGCTTTCTTCATTATAGTAGCACGCTTTTTTTATTTGTCAACTCTTTATCGTTCGGTCCTTTCCATACCTCATCTTGGTCGTCGAACCTCCAGCCCGACGTCTTTATCTCAAGCTTATCCTTGGCCCAGCCTTCTTTTAGCTGACGGGTGGTCTCCTCCCAACTGCGAATTCCACTCACTGCATCCAAGACCTGGACGTTCTGGGCCCCAGCCGCACATCCCATTTTGAGGGCTAACTCAATAGTTTCTCCTCTCAGATAAGCAGCTAAGAATCCAGCAATGGCTGAATCGCCAGAGCCGGTGGCACTAACTACCTCAGAAACGTGGTAGGTTGGCTCCCAGAGTTCCCGGCTGGCCCAACTATCCAAGTCTTCTGGCCGGGCATAGCCCATCCGGGACAGTTTCTCCTCATCAGCCGTTCTCAGGTAAAGTCCTCGATAACCACACTTAATTCCAGCCACCTTCACCCCATAGTTAATCATCCTACCAGCTAAATGCGTCAGGTCGCCTCCATCCAACTGACCGAGGATATTATCCTGAATTTTGAAGAACTGTTCCCTCTCTAACATAAACAGGGCCTCTTCGGCGCTGGGCAGGAAGATATCTACATAAGGAAGCGTGTTCTCGAAAATAGTCTCCCAACTGACTTTCCCGGAAGGGCTATTGGGGTCGGGAAGAGCAACATCCAGGGAAGTGGTTGTCCCCAACTCTTTTACTTTCTTAAATATCTTAGCCAGCTCAGCGCCTTCCTTCTCGTATAGGCGACGCATCAGAGGAGGATAGCCAAGGTGGAAGAGCTTGGCCTGGCTAACTAAATCAAAATTGATATCCTTGAACCCAAAGGTATCATTAGCTCCGGGATTATGCAGGAACATCCTATCCATTCCCGGAGGAGAAAGAGCAATAGTGTAGGAACTTACCTCTCCTTCCACCACCCTCATCCCCTCTCCCGGAATATCCTCTTTCAAGCGCTCAAGAATAGCTTTTCCAAAGAAATCGTTACCCACCTTACCCATCAATTCCACTCTCAGTCCTAAACGATGCAAGGCTAAACCAGTATTAGAGACCGGGCCTCCGGTAGAGATAGCCGCTTCTTCCACATTGATTAGCTTGCCCGGACTGAATAACTTCTCAATCTTAGATTCAGTCCCCTTAGAAAATTTGGGGATGAGGTCAATACAGATATGCCCGGCCACCACCACATCAATCTCTCTTTCCTCCACCACATCAATCTCCCTTTTCTTCATCATCCTTCTCGTTTCCCCGGATTTATCTTATCATAATCAAACTTAAATGTGAAACAAAAAAGCCCGTCTTAAACGGGCCTTTCCCAATTACATAACCTTCACCTTATTTTTCAGTTAACTGAGAATCTTCTTGGAGGCAACCTCTGCTCCGGCTACTCTTATCTCCGGCCAAGCTAAGAAACGCTTAATCCTCTTCGGGCTATCTTAAATTCCATATATTTTGCTCCTTTATCCTCTAAAGATTTTATTACCTTCTCTCTGTTCTCGGGTTCGGCATAGGTTATCATACACCCTCCCCCACCTGCTCCACAGAGTTTGCTGGCTAAGGCCCCGGCCTTCTTTGCCTCGGCAATTATTTCTTCAATGTGAGGATTAGTCACTCCCTCAGCAATATTCTTTCTGATTTCCCACTCTTCATTTAATAACTGAGGAAATTTCTTCAAATCCTGGGCAAGAAGACAGTCCCTCATTCTTATTCCACTGTCTCTTAGTTTCTTCAAGAATCTGCGGGTATCGCCAATGTCGTCAATGTATCCCTTCACCAAAGCCCAGTTAGTGGCCCCGGAAAAACGTGGCTCCCCGGTAAAAGAAAGAATTATAGACTCATTAAGCCTTTCCATAGCCTCTTCGGGCAATTCTATTTTCTCGCTTCGACTACCTTTCACGTCCGACCAGACTGCATTTATTCCTCCGTAGATAGCGGCAAAATAATCTTGTTTACCAGTGAGCACTTTGATACTCTGAGCCTCGATGTTTGCTCCCCAATCAATAATTTGCTGGGGAGTAAATCCAGTCTTGTTTAACTCATTGAGGGCTCCACTCAGACTAATTAACAAGGAAGAGGAAGTGCCCAGCCCGGACCCCTTGGGAATCCCAATCTCAGTGGTAACATTTAACCCCACCTTGGGCCTATAAAAGTTAATAATTCGGGCAATGAAACCTAACTCACTTTCAAAGTTTAGAGAATCAATATCTTTATATTCTTCCCGGACGTTCAAATCGATAGAATGAAGGTGGATTTCTTCATCTTTGCGGGTTTCTATCTTCACCCGGGTAAGCAGGTTAATGGCGATATTTACCGTCGGCCCATCTGGTTCAAAAAGATAGAGGGGAAAAAGGTCCATGGCACCACCAGCCAAATCTATTCTCGTGGGAGCGTTAGCAGAAATAATCATATTTTCACTTGACGAACTATGGTTTCAACCAGTCCCGAGAAATATTCTCTGGCCGCTTTCACCTCGGGACTCGAATAGCTCAACTTAGCGAGCACGTTGTAGAATTGCCTGTCCCCGCCAGACGCCTGTTTCGTGACTTTGTCCAGTTCCGAGTTGAGCCCGGCCGTGGCTTCTGCATAGCCAGTCTTATCGGTCAGGGCGGCTTTTATCTGGCTCTTGATCTCCTCGTTCCACTGGGTGGCGACTGTCTGGTTCTTCTTCAAACTGTCAGGCCTGGAGTTGTCATCGCTTGCCAACAGGTATTTGGCGACGTTATCGCCGCCGATCAATTTGTCATCCCCATATATTCCGGGATTGATCCTTGATTTGGCAGCGACAACGGTACCCAGACCTATGACAACGGGAGCGATGATACTGCAGTGGCCGCGCACCCTGGCCCAACCAACGGTGGAGCACCCATCCAGAAGCACCGAGTCCACATACTCCCCGGCCGCCAGGCTGCTCCATTAAACCCAGACTCACTAACTTTTCCATCTTTTCATCGCTCCTTTCTCATATTGACATCAGGAGATATCTCCCACATCATTCTGATACATCTCCCTCTCAGTGCATTTCAACTTCACATGTACCTATGCCGCTACGCAGAAAATTGAACTGGACATTCGGATGGCCAGTTAGGAGTGACATTGGCACAGAACTATCAGCGACCCTCTTTCTCTCTCAGCTTAGCGGCGCTACATTCGATAAATGGGAAAAGAGCTGAGGAGGCTCTTCCTTACGAGGACAGCGAATTTCTACTTTCATCCTTTCCGATATGCTACTCTTCCTTCGGTCAGAGTTAGAAGACAATCGAAGTCTGAATTTAGGACTGTTAAGTCGGCTGACTT
>JAUWHM010000111.1 GCA_030605915.1 Nitrospirota bacterium
TTTCATTATAACTTCAAGGGTCTCTGTTAGATAATTGTTCAGAGTGCCGATTACTTCCCAATTCTTTTTATTATCCATAGCCAAAATAGCTAAGTCTTTTCTTTCAAGCGCCACTTGAATATTTTCTTTTTGAGAGGATGAAAGATTCTGAAGAAGAACATATTTATCCCCATACTCCTTGCCTTTAAGCCTCGTTAACAGTTTGGCGATAATCTCATCAGCGCAAGAGTAATCTATAACTCTTACGTCAGAGAAATCCAGAATGAGAGCCTCGCCTATATTTATTTCTCGGATTTCGTGTTCAATCCTATTAAGGATAATTCGACCAGTTTCTCTTGTGACAAGACTAGCTGATCCATTCTTTAGTTCGTCTTTGAGAATAGCACCTAATTTTAGAATATGTCTGTTATTCTTAGGCATTAATAGACCCCTTCAATAGGTTCAATTGAAGTATACCACCTAATACAAAATTTGTCAAGTAAAAAATACAGGTTTCGTGTAAGCTCATATAAATCAATAACTTGCAAAGCTTAAAATCTGAACCTAATAATTCTATCATGTGGATAATTTTCTCAGTCAAAAAGTGGGGGACCCCAGAAAAATGGTTATGAGATTGCTGGAAGGATTATGCTTATCTGGGTACCAGGGAAATAAGTGAGGGGGCTGGTAGGAAATTTTTCAGCATCCCATGTAGGGATTATACCAACTTTGGCTATGCCTGAACGAATAGTTATCTTCCCCTTCCATTTTTCAACAAGGTGTCTTACTTTAGTAAGACCATGACCACGACCTGGTTCATCATAACGAGAAACACCTTCAAATAGAGCCTGCCGAATAGCCACTTTGTCAGACCATTTCTCCCCGAAGGTAGAAGCCAGCTTCTTCTGTAAGGATTGTCTTATGCCAATACCTAAGTCCATTACAGCAATTTTGACTGCGTTTTTGTTCAGGCGTTTTTCATAAAAATATTTCTGGATGGCAACTAAACCTGTAGATTGGCTATGTTCCGGGATATTCTGGCAAACTTCAGAAAGAGCGACGATAAAATTATCTACGGCCTCTTCATCGTAATTCAAATGTTTCTTCAATATACTCCTTGCCCTTTTTCTAACCTTAGTAATTATGTCATGGATATCTAACGATTTCTCAACAGGTGTAATTTCTAAAAGCACATCTGATTCTATATGTCTGGGAATTTTAGTTATTGGAAGCCTACCTTCTCCAAATATAGAAGAGGCATATTTGAAAAAATCCAATCTTAGCATATAGCTAAAAACATCATCTTTTGGTAGAACGAGCTCTAACTCCATCCCTTGGTCCTTCAAATATTGTCCTAGCTCTAAAATCCCAACCACTCCATAGGGATCTATAAAATCCGAATTACCCAAATCAATAGTTAATTCCCCTGTCAAGCTCAGAGATGTTGGTGTTTGTGACATAACATACTCAAACGAATCCTCATTAAGTAAATTAGGGACAGTGATCTGATACATATTATGTTATTTATATAGCCGATTCTATATCTCCTCTTTGTTGGAAATTTTAGCACCTCTTGAAACTATAATCAAGCAGAAATTCGCTTTTGGGAATTGATTCTTTCACGGGCAAATTTTGGGCGGCGGCAAAATTTGCCCAAAGAGAAGGTGGCGAAAAATCCGCAGAGTTCCCCTGGAGGGGGACATCCCCGGAGGGGATGCGGAAAGGGGGGCATAAAGCAGCTTCCTTTTAAGGGGAAGCAGGCTCGGAGCGGAGGCAACGGAAGACACCAAAGGTGGCTGAAGTCTGAGCACCGAGACTGCTGGGCGGTGGCATTACTGAGGACTTCTATACATTTATCTTGAGGCAATAGCTAATCATGACGAGAAGAGATGATTTGATTGCGGCTGCTGGATACATCAGGGTATCCGCTGATAAGCAGGCGGAGGGATTCTCATTAGGCGCTCAGGAGGAGAGGTTGGACTATGCAAAAAGTAAAGGTGAGCGATAAGTTCAATCCTTTTCGCCCTGTGGCCCTTCGGCCATCTGCCCTTGAGCTGAGCAAAATAAATAAGACAGGAATCTTCCGCCCAAGGTTACCATCCGCTCTCTTACCCGTCCCCCCACGCCCCTAGATTTGCCAGCCATAGAGTTAAAGAGACTGGGTCAATTCTGCGAAAGGCGGGCTGGGCGGGGGCAGCCCTCCTTTTACAATAAAAATGAAATTTCCCTCGGTGACAGCAGCACCGGGAACCTTCAAATGCACTTTATTCTCAACCATTTTATTCTTGCCTTCAGGAGTTCATTCTTTACCGGCCACAGTCTTAACCGCCTCGGAAATAACCGTTCCATCGATATTGATTAGGCTCCTTGAGCTGCCCAGCAGTAGGCTGAGATCGCAAATGTTATTTATCTTCATCGGGATACCTTTAGAAAAAGTGTAAATCAGTTCATAAGCATCATCTGTGAATGAGCTGAAGGGCTTTCTCAGGCATCTTGACCTGAATCATCTTAACAAGAAGGGTCTTTCCACTCCCCCAGATTCCAGTAACCATAGCTGCCCCTAAGTCTCTATCGATACAATAAAGCATGCGGGTTAGAGCCTCTTCATGGTGGGGAGAATTATAGAAGAAACGGGTGTTTAGAGCATTCTGGAAAGGTGCCTCTACTAACTCCCAATATTTCTCATACACTCTTAGTTCCACCCAGGGCAAGGAACATTGGTCAACGAAGGTAAGATATAGAATCGCTTTTGTGTCTTGCCCTTATTTCAGCCTTCAGGGTATTGGCCAGTTTATTGACCTTTTCGTTTAGTTCGGCTATACAAGCTTTTAAGGTAAGAGCCCAAATCAAAAGCATTAAACCAACCAGAGCTTCTAAAACGATGACGATATAAAGATTCATTTCTTAATGGCCTCCACTATCCTTGCTTTCCCTCTCAATCCCCGCTTCTACATCACGAACTCCGATTTCAAGATATTTGATGGTGACTGCTATTGCCAGGGACAAGTGCCGATGAGACAAACTTTTCTTGTGACAAAGCAATTCTACCACTCATCTATACATTGCGTCAACTGAATTCTTCATAAGCTTTACAAATTGTATAAGCTCTTTTGGGTATTGAGGGGATTCATCACAGCCCAGGCACCACCGATAATAAGTAAGCCCACCTGCACCCGACCAGAATTTTTCACAGTATAGGAAAGTATAAAACTTTCCTTACTACTGAAAATTCCTTTCCTATACAGCAAAAAAGTTACGGTGAAGCACAGTGAAGCAGTGCCGTTTCACAGGCAGTACTGGCCAAAGGCCGGTATGACGAACGAAGTGAGGAATTTTCTTGGGGGAGCCACTGAAGGGCTTTCCCTAGTCGAAAAGAGATGAGGCTCTTCAAATTTCGGAAAAGGGCTTGATATATCTCAGATTAGCAGGTAAAATGTTATTTGGTATTCAAACCATTAGGCATTCTAAGTAACGGAGGAGACACTGTGAGCCAATCTAAACCTCCTGTAGAGATGGAGAAGGTGGATCTGCTGTTCAGCCAGATTATGCGATGAATCTTCTCTCATCCGGCCTGCGAGCTTGTCCATGCCGACATAACCTTCGCCCAGATGAAGGTTATCTGGGTTCTGAGTTCCTGCTCAAAAAGACCTGAGGAGCGAAGCGATGAATTTTCTTGATCCAGATGCTCAGTTGATGTTGAAGTTTAAAGAGGGAGATACAAGGTCCTTCGAAGAACTTATGGAGAAATACCAAAAACTGGTAATAAATACTGCCTATCGGCTGATTGGAGATAGAGCTGAGGCGGAGGATATAGCCCAGGAAGTATTTTTAAAGGTCTACAACCAAAGTCGAAGATATAAGCCACAAGCTAAGTTCTCCACCTGGCTTCTCAAGATTACTAAGAACCTTTGCCTGAATAGATTAAGAGGGAAGAGGCGTCATCCCGTGGTTTCCTTGGATAGCCCCGTAGAGACGGAAGAGGGAAAGGTGCCGAGAGACATTCCAGCCCCCGCTCAGGCACGGCCGGATGTCTTCCTGGAAAGAAAAGAGCTCCGAGACCTGATTAGGGAATCAATTGAGTCTTTACCACCAAAGCAGAGAATGGTGGTCATTTTAGCTAAATATGACAATCTACCTTATCAGGAGATAGCCAGGGTTATGGGATGCTCAGTGACTGCCATAAAGCTTCGCCTTCACCGGGCTAAGGTAACGCTGAAGGAGAGGCTTGCTCCTTACCTTGAGAAATAAAAAAATTCCTCACTTCGTTCGTCATAACTTTTTTACTGTATAGGAATTTTTAATAGTAAGGAAAGTATGTTTATACTTTCCTATACTGAAATAAAGCGAAACTTTTTTCACATTTTGGTGTTTATAAAGGTGGGAGGAAGGAAATGAGATGTAGTGGGGTAAGAAAGCACCTGTCGGCCTTTCTGGATGGTGAGCTGGATGAGAAGGAGCAGTTGGAGATTAAGGCTCACCTGAAGGACTGCTCCAATTGTAGCCGGGAGCGAGAGCTTCTGCGGGGCTCCTGGGAGATGCTCAGTGAGTGGAAGGACATAGAACCCTCTACCCATTTTAAAACCAATTTTTGGAGAAGGGCGGGAAAACGGGAATTTATTAAGAGAAAGCCGATTCTTTATCCCTACCTATTTCCTCGCTGGGCTGCCGCCTTAGCCACAGCCGCTATCTTACTGGTCTTTGTTTCTCTCTATCTTTTCCCTCGCCTTGGCAGAGGTCCAAGTCTACCTACTTTGGCCCGGGAGGAATTTGAGATGGTTGATGATTGGGAAATAGATTTGAAGGAGATGATGGATGAGCTTACTGAGGAAATTATCCTGGAAACGATGGTAACTGAGGAGATGCTAAATGAGCTCCAGGACGAGGAAGGAGGTGTTCTTCTATGAGAAAGTTGGCGGGAGTAGTAATTCTGGCTTCTCTTCTCCTTGCTTCGGGATTAGCCTATGCTCATCCTGAGGAGGAAGAAACTGGTGGACCGAGGGGGAGATGGGGAAGAAGGGGAAGAGGAGGCGAGCTAGGTCCAGGCAGAGGTTATGGCATGCGTAGCGAAGCGATAAAAGCGGAGTTCCAGCGACACAGGGAGGCCCTGAAGGCGTTGAGGGAAGAGGCTAAGGCCTTGAGGCAAGAAATCAAGGAATCTGTGCGAGCAGCCAGAGAGAGAGAGGAAAAGCCAACGCCGGAGGAAATTGAGAACATTATAAAAGACTACGAGGATGAAGCGAGAAACATAGCTACGCGCATAGCGAAGGAGCGGATAGCGCACCACAAGAACACCCTGTCGATCGTCAAGAAGGAGAAAAAGGATATGGTTGACCGGCTCACAAAGAGACTCCTTCACCCCGGTAGAGGTCGAAAAGGACCGGGAGACAGAGGCAGGGGAGGAAAAGGCAGAGGCGCATCCAAGAAGCATAAGGAGTTAGAGTCTGAGCCGGATCTGTAACCCTCTTTCTTTTTAGTCTCCTGATAGAAACTGTGGCGGAGCCCTTTCCGGGGCTTCGCTGTGCTTATGCCTTATATAGAAAGGCCGGGCAATCTCAGTTAAATGCATTAGTGGCACGGTCTGTGTAATTCAGGCTTATAGACGTTACTGATAAGACAATCATCAGGTGACACCATGAAAAAAAATATCCCCCTTAGAACCAGTTCCGGCAAGCAATCGACAGAAACCATGTCTTGTCGGGAAGTAC
>JAUWHM010000017.1 GCA_030605915.1 Nitrospirota bacterium
TAAAAGGCTCTCCGCCTAATAACAATTATCAACAAAAACAACGCGCTCTCAAAAAAGAAAAAGAACACTAACTAATAAAACCATGAAAATAGGACATTTCTATTAAGTTAAAAATAGGACATTTCTATTTCGTCTTGACACGTTTGCGAAAATTTGTTGCATTCTATTTCAACCATGCTATAATATCTCAAAAAGAAGGCGATGCAGTTATGAAAGTTATAGGTGGAATCTGGGGGCGGTCTCCCTCTGGACCCATCCACGAACACATGATGAAAGCGAATGACTGTCTGAAGCTGTTAAGGCCACTGATGAAAGAGTTTACAGACGGGGATTATAGCAAGGTTAAGGACTACTCTGAGCAGATCTCAAAATTAGAGCACGAGGCAGATATGATAAAACGGGTGATTCGGGATACTTTATCAAAAAGCCTCTTCGGTTCCATTGAGAGAGCAGATATTTTAGCTTACTTGAAAGAGCAGGATAGGATTGCTGATTCCTGTGAAGATGTGGCTAAGTTAGTGGAGATGCGCCAGACGAAATTGCCCGAGGTTTTGAAGAAAGGTATATTGAAGCTTACTGAGAAGGTAATGGAGGCAGTAGAGGAAGTAAGGTCAGCCACTGCCCGATTGAAGTCGTTGGAGAAGAGCGCTTACGCCAAGAGCGAACTGGACGAGGTCTTGAAATCATTAGACCTGGCAGCCAAGAGGGAATGGGAGGCGGATAGAATACAACTTGATTTCGCTAAAAAATTATTTCAGATAGAGGAGGAAATGGACCCCATCTCCGTATTCTTCTTAATAAACATATCTAAACAAGTAGGGGTAATTGCCGACCACGCTGAGAATGTGGCTGATATCTTGAGAAGAATGATCGTCAGGAGATAAGAGCATAGTTGAATAACCATGAACATCCAATCAGTAAACCCCGTTAGAGACACTGCCCTAAAAGGGAAGACATTCTCTGACGGGGTAAAGGAACTTTTGAAGGATGTACGAGCTAAAAAAATATCCGTGGAGAAGGCTCTCCACCAGCTTAAGATTCTTCCCTACCAGGACCTGGGTTTTGCTAAGGTGGATAGCCACCGCTCTCTCAGGAAAGGGGTGCCAGAAGCAATATTCTGCCAGGGGAAATCAGTAGAAGAGATAGTAAGAATTGTAGATGAATTGGTGAAAGGCAAGGCAAGTGTCTTAGCCACCAGGGCCAATGAATCTATTTTCAAGGCTGTTAAACTCCGCTATCCGAAGGCACGTTACTTTGAGAGAGCAATGGCAATAGTTATCAAGACCAGTAGCAATTTGCAACGGGTTAAGAGAAAAAAAGAAAAGCTCAAGGGCGGAATCTTAGTAATCACGGCTGGCACCTCCGATATTCAAGTAGCTGAGGAGGCGGCCGTTACCGCTGAGTTCATGGGCAGCCAGGTAAAGAGCATATACGATGTAGGGGTGGCCGGCATACATCGGCTCTTTGATAAGACCGAAGAGCTCTTTAAGGCCAATGTCATTATCGTGGTAGCTGGAATGGAAGGGGCTCTGGCCAGTGTGGTGGGAGGGATAGTTGAATGTCCGGTAATTGCTGTCCCCACCAGCGTTGGCTATGGAGCTAGTTTCAAGGGTGTAGCCCCACTGCTGACCATGCTCAATAGCTGTGCTCCCGGGGTAGCCGTAGTCAACATAGATAATGGATACGGAGCAGGTTATTTAGCCAGCCTGATAAACCGCAGAACATAAATGAAAATAGCCTATTTTGACTGTTTTTCGGGAATAAGTGGAGATATGATTTTAGGGGCATTGATTGATGCTGGCTTGAAGGTTAAGGTTCTCCAGGAGGAACTTAAAAAATTAGACCTGAGAGGGTATCAAATTAAAACAGGAAAAGTGAAAAAGCATAACTTAGCCGGGAGACAGTTCAGGGTAGAAGTGACTAAGGGTAGGGGAGGGGAGCGAAATTTAAGCGAGATTCTCAGCCTTATTCAAAGAAGCAGATTGGATGAGGACATAAAGGAGAGAAGTCAAGATATCTTTAGAAGGTTAGGGAAAGCTGAGGACCGGGTTCATAGAATGAAAATGGGAGAGACCCATTTTCACGAAGTGGGAGCAATTGATTCCATAATAGATGTAGTCGGTTCAGTGATTGGACTGAAGATACTAAGAGTGGAAAAGGTCCATAGCTCTCCCCTACCTTTGGGAAAGGGATGGGTGAAGGTCCAGCATGGTAGATTACCTGTGCCGGCCCCGGCTACCCTGGAGTTAGTGAAAGACATTCCCGTTTCATTCTCAGATGCTGAAGGAGAACTGGTTACACCAACGGGAGCGGCCATTATCGCTACCGTAGCTGAAAACTTTGGTGAGGTCCCTCCCCTGAAGATAGAGTCCATTGGCTATGGAGCTGGTCGGAGAAATTTACCCAACCGTCCTAATTTGTTGAGAGTGCTCATTGGACAATCCATGCCCGTTAGAAATAAATTTCTAAACGAGCATTATGAACGAGATGAGATAGTAGTGATAGAATCAAACATTGATGATATGAATCCTCAGGTCTACGATTATCTACAGGAGAGATTGTTTGAGGCGGGAGCTCTGGATGTCTTCTTGACCCCGGTGGGGATGAAGAAGAGCCGCCCAGGCATCCTTCTTACTATCTTGACGGAGAAAGGCAAGGTGGAAGATTTAATAGAGATTATATTCACAGAGACTCCCTCCTTGGGTCTAAGAACCTACCCCGTCAGCCGCTATAAGCTCCCTCGCAGAATAAAAGAGGTAAGCACCAAGTATGGAAGAATTAAAGTCAAGGTAGGTAAAATTGGTAACACCATAAAGCAAGTTTCTCCTGAATATGAGGATTGTAAGAAGATAGCCAAAAAGAAGGGGATTCCTTTCCAGACAGTCTATGAGGAAGCAAGAAAGATTTCTGAAAAAATCAGAAATCTTTGATTTCACAGATTGCCGAACATAGTGAGGCATATCTTATGCAGGGAGTCATTGACCGAATCGAAGAAGGGATAGCTGTAATTCAACTGAGAGGGGGAGAGGAGATTATTTTCCCGATTGACCAACTTCCTGAAGGTAGCTCTGAGGGAAGTGTGGTAGAAATTACCATTAAGTTGGATGAAAAAGCCACCAAGGAGAGAAAAGAAGTTATCAGGAAGAGGCAGAACCGGCTGAGGGCTCCTTAGAAGTTTACATCTTCTTTTTTAGAGCGCGGACGTAACAGTGAGTGCCGAAAGTTCTAAATTTCTTCTTGAGCTCATCCAATTTCTTCTCTAACTCATCTGGCTTTACCTCATATTTCTTAAGGAAGACCTCTTTTACCGCCTCCTTAATTTTGGTAGCCGCCATAACTGGATTACATCCCTCTAAATGCTTAAAATCGAGCGTGGTTAAATTGCCAAATCGGTAGACTTTATTCTCTTCGTCCACAGTCAAATCTAAAGCCTCTATCTCTTTCTCTATTAATGACATAGCAGATTCTGCTTCAACTGCTTCTTTAACTTCCGGAGCGGCTTCCCCCGCTGGGAGTGGAGGAGGGGGTGGCGGCATGGCCGCGGGTTCTGCCTTGATTTCGGGCTGGGGCATAACGGCCACTTCCGGTCCGGCTTTTGGCTTTTCTTCGGGAGCTTCCACACTTCTCAACGCCTCCTTGCGAGCCCGCTTTATCCTCAACCCCCCCCGAATTATCTCGGCTAACTTTAGCATCTTCACCCTCCTATATCCTTAACTACTGCCTGGACAAGGTCTCCATCTATCTTTTCTGCTTTTCGGCCAAATCCAGTAAGCAAACTCATATCAGATATCTGGTTTATCCTCCTGGGGATACCTCCACTCTCTTCATAGATGGCCCTGATGGCTTCCTCAGTGAAAATCTCTCTTTTATCCCCGGCTACTTCCAACCGATGCTTAAGGTAATTTCTGCTATCCTCTTCACCCATTCTATCTAAGTGACATTTAATGGCTATCCTCTGCTCTAAGGGCTTCAGGTTATCAACTTTAGTGCGAAGTTCCGGTTGGCCGAAGATGAGCAGGGTAAGCAGGAATCTATCCTTCAGTTGAAAATTGAGAAGCAGCCTCAGTTGTTCAAAGATCTCCTTGGATTCAATTCCATGAGCCTCATCTATGATAACTACTGTATCCTTTCCATCATTGAGGTTATTAATTAAGGTCTCTTTGATGGTTTGGAGGAGGAAGTCAGCTAAGATTTCGGTCTTCTTCCTGGGTAAATCAGTTACGCCCAAATTATAAGCAATAGCCCTTAGAAGCTCTATCGGCTCCAGTTGGGGATTGGTCAGGAAGGCAGCTCTGAATTTAGCCCGGTCCAGTTTGTCTAAGAGAGTATATCCAAGAACAGTCTTCCCGCATCCAAATACTCCCGTGAGCATGGCTGCGCCTTTTCTTTCCTCCACTGCATAGAGGAGCCTCATTAAAGCTTCCTCGTGCTGATGGGAAAGGTAAAGGAAGCGAGGATCAGGAGTATTCTCAAATGGTTTTCCCTTCAGTCCCCAGTATTCTTCATACATAGCTTTCGTAAATATTCAGTGAACCCCGTTGTCCCCATTAAGCCATCAGAAGTCAAGAATTTTCGTTTTTTTTGCCCTACTCAGCCCCTGCGATCTGTATATTAGCATCATTCCCGCTTGAGGGCAAGCGAAATCTTTGTAGCACTGGAAATTATTTTTGTTGACAGGAGAGAGTATGATATGATATATGTTCACTACATGGCTTAAGCGTTAGCACTGTGGTATAATCTCGGTGGAAGGAAGGAGGCTCTTTAGGAGGGAGGAAAAATGGCAGTGAAGATAGCTATTAATGGGTTTGGGAGAATTGGAAGAAACATATATCGGGCCGCTCTCAATGAGGGTGAAATTGATTTCGTAGCTGTCAATGACCTAACTGACGCTAAGACTTTGGCCCATCTATTGAAGTACGATTCCATTTTGGGAGAGCTAAAGGCGGACATAAAGGCGGGGGAAGATTCCATTATCGTTAATGGAAAGAAAATCAAAGTCCTCGCTCAGAAGGATCCGGCTCAGCTCCCCTGGAAGGATTCAGGAGTTGAAATAGTGGTAGAGTCCACTGGAAGGTTCCGGGATAAGGAAGGAGCCTCCAAGCACCTCAGGGCAGGGGCAAAGAAAGTAATTATCACTGCTCCGGCTAAGGGGGAGGACATTACCATTGTCATGGGAGTTAATGAGAATAAGTATGACCCCGGGAAGCATCACATTCTCTCCAATGCTTCCTGCACCACCAATTGCCTGGTCCCAGTAGTCAAGGTGCTCTTGGATAATTTTGGCATAAAGAGGGGATTGATGACTACCATCCACTCTTATACTAACGACCAGGTAATGCTGGACTTCCCCAATAAAGATTTGAGGAGGGCCAGAGCGGCGGCCCTCTCTATGATTCCGACCACCACTGGGGCGGCGGTGGCTGTCTCTAAGGTTCTACCTGAACTGAAGGGGAAGATGGACGGATTGGCTGTCCGGGTTCCCACACCCAATGTCTCCCTGGTTGACTTAGTGGCTGAGGTGGGAAGAGAGGTAACCGTAGAGGAAGTAAACGCAGCTTTGAAGAAAGCAGCAGAGGGAGAACTCAGCCATATCATGGATTACTGTGACCTTCCCCTGGTCTCCAGGGATTTCAATGGCAATCCCAAGTCAGCCATTGTTGACGCGGATTCAACTAAGGTGACTGATGGAACCCTGGTCAAGGTGCTTGCCTGGTATGACAATGAATGGGCCTACTCCTGCCGGGTAATTGACTTGATTAAATATATAAGCAATAAAGTTTCGGCATAGCCAAAACTTTATTATGGTTGAGTTATTATTATGAAGAAAAAGACTGTTAGGGATATAGAACTCAAAGAGAAGCGGGTTCTCATGCGAGCTGATTTCAATGTGCCTTTGGATGAAAACTTAAATATAACTGACGATACCAGGGTCAGAGCTTCACTCCCCACTATCGACTATGTCCTGGAGAAGGGAGCTAAATTGATTCTGATGAGCCACCTTGGTCGACCAAAAGGAAAAGTGGTTCAGCCAATGAGTCTCAGGCCGGTGTCTAAGAGGCTTTCCCAGTTGCTGGGCACTGAGGTAAGGATGGGAGATGACTGTATCGGCCAAAAGGTGAAAAGGCAGGTAGCTGAGCTTAAGGAAGGAGAAGTTCTTCTCCTTGAGAATGTGAGATTCCATCCCGAGGAAGAAAAGAATGACGAAAAATTTGCTCAAGCATTAGCTAACTTAGGTGAAATTTATGTGAATGATGCCTTCGGCACGGCTCATCGGGCCCATGCTTCCACTGAGGGAGTAGCCAGGTTTCTTCCATCTGTAGCTGGACTCCTTATGGAGAAGGAGATTGAATATTTAGGAAGGGCGCTGGAGAGTCCAGCGAGACCCTTCGTTGCTATCCTGGGAGGAGCTAAGGTATCAGATAAGATTGGCGTGATTGAGAATCTGCTTGATAAAGTTGATACTCTCATTATCGGAGGAGCAATGGCCTATACTTTCCTGAAGGCTGAGGAGAAGGAAATAGGGGATTCTTTGATAGAGGAGAACAGAATAGCTCTGGCTAAGGATTTATTAGAGAGAGCTGAAGAAAAGGGTGTCCCTTTCCTCCTCCCGGTTGACCATGTCATTGCCGATAAGTTTTCAGAGGAAGCACAGGTGAAGACCACGGAAGCAGATGTGATACCATCCGGATGGAGGGGAATGGATGTGGGGGAGAAGTCTATTCAGCAATTTTCTGAGGCTGTCCAGGGAGCAAAGACGGTGCTCTGGAACGGCCCCCTGGGTGTCTTCGAGATGGCCCCTTTCTCTAAGGGTACTGAGAGGATAGCTAAAGTTCTGTCTGAACTAAAAGCGATTACCATTATTGGGGGAGGAGATACGGTAGCAGCCATCAGCAGGCTGGGACTTTCCGAGCACTTCACCCATATCTCCACCGGGGGAGGAGCCTCCCTGAAATTCTTAGAGGGAAAGGTTTTGCCCGGCATTGCTGCCCTGACAGATATAAAATGAACTGGAGGAGTGACATGCGAAAGCCTTTGATAGCCGGCAACTGGAAGATGAATAAAACCCCTCGAGAGGCGGCCGAATTGGTCCAGGCTCTGAAGGATAAGCTAACGGAGATAGATGGAGTGGATATTGTTCTAGCGCCCTCCTTCACTGCCCTGGAGACGGTCTACAATCTCATCAAGGGGAGTAAGCTTGGGCTGGGGGCTCAGGATGTCCACTGGGAGGAGAAGGGAGCTTATACGGGAGAGGTCTCATTCTCTATGATAAAGGAGACGGGATGCCAGTATGTTATCATTGGACATTCAGAGCGCAGACAATATTTTGGGGAGACCAATGAGACAGTGAGAAGGAAAGTAAAAGCAGCTCTAAAGTTTGACCTAACTCCAATTGTCTGTGTAGGGGAGAGATTGGAGGAGAGAGAGAAGGGGAAAACTTTTCAGGTAGTGGAGAACCACATTAAGGAAGGACTTGCTACGCTGAGTGGGGAGGCAGTATTAAAAATAGTCATTGCCTATGAGCCAGTCTGGGCTATTGGCACGGGAAGGACAGCTACCCCCCAGCAAGCAAATGAGGTTCATACCTTCATCCGCCAGCTTCTAAGTGATATTTATAATCGGGATGTTGCCTCTCAAACGAGGATTCTCTATGGAGGGAGCGTTAAGCCGGATAACATCTCGGCCTTAATGGCTGAGCAGGAAATTGATGGAGCTCTGGTGGGAGGGGCCAGCCTTGAGGCTCAGTCCTTCTCTGAAATTGTTCAGCGAGCAAAGATTAAGGGGGTGAATTAATTGATTACCTTTATCATGATTATTCACATCTTTGTTTGTATCGTCTTGATTGGTCTGGTTCTCATTCAGGCTGGCAAGGGGGGAGGGTTGGGAGGACTCTTCGGAGCCGGTGGAATGAGTCAGAGTCTATTTGGGGTTCGAACCGGAACATTCTTAACACGCCTCACCACAGTCTTAGCCATAATATTTATGCTCACCTCTCTTTCTCTTGCGGTGTTTTCCGGCCGTCCAGGAAGATCTATTGTGGATAGAGTCAGGGAGGAGCAGGTGGAAGGGCCCAGGGCAGAAGAGGAAGCAACTCAGCCTGAAGACACTCCCTTTCCATCACCCCCTGCTGGTGATTAACACCTTCTTCTCCGTTTGAATGCAATCCATCCAATTTGCTCAAGGAGAAATTTGGAGATAAACGCATGAAAAAAATAGTTTTTAGTCTGCTCATTCTATTTCTAACCTTAACTATGGCCTGTGCTAAAAAAGAAAGAGGTGAGGTCAGAGTTACCTTAAATATTGGTATGCAGGATGAGCCAAAGCAACTGAATCCATTTAAGGCCTCCGATGTATGGAGCTGGCATATAATTGGCTTCCTCTATGAATCTCTCTACACTCGTAATCCCGAGACTTTTGAAATAATTCCCTGGTTAGCAGAGGGAGAGCCAGAATATGATGAGGAGACCCGCACCTGTATAGTCCATCTGCGTAAAGGAGTGAAATGGGAGGATGGCACGCCATTCACTGCTCAGGATGTCGTCTTCACCGCTCAGGTCCTCATTGATTTTAAGATTCCCCGCTACATCTCTGACTGGGACTTCATAAAAAGAGTGGAAGCTATGGATGACTACACCCTTCGCTTTACATTAAAGGAACCGTTCGTCATTTTCTTTACCTCAACCTTGATGTCCCTGATCGTCCCCAGGCACATCTGGGAGCCAATCATTGAAGAGGCTAACAAGACAGAGAATCCACTGGCTACGCTCTTAGACTATGAAATTACTGCTCCAGTGGGAATGGGCCCCTTCAGGTTTGTCCAGTGGAGGAAAGGCTCCTATGTAAAGTTAGTCCGTAACCCCGATTATTTTGCTACCGGAAGAGAAGTCAAGGGAAGAAAGGTAGGTCCATTTATAGATGAGATTCTCTTTAAGATTTATCGGACTACTGATACGGCCATCTTAGCTTTACAGAAAGGGGAGATTGACTACATCTGGTGGGCTATCCAGCCCGGTTTCATAGGAAGTCTCATGCGAGATGAGAGTATAGAGATAACCAATAATCCGGAGAACGGACTGAGATATTTAGCCTTCAATCTGCGCAGAGAACCATTCAACGACATTAACTTCCGCCAGGCGGTGGCTTATCTTATAGACAAGCAGTTCATTCAGACCAGAGTTCTTCAGAACTACGGCCAGGCTCTTTACAGTATCGTCCCCCCGGGAAACAAATTCTGGTTCAATCCGGATACCCCCAAATATGGTAAGGAAATGTCTCGAGCCGAGAGGGTCAGGAAAGCAATTGAAATTTTAAAAGAGGCTGGCTACCGCTGGAATAAGAGACCAGCCATTAATGATGAGGGTGAAGTGATTCGGGGAGAAGGTCTGATTATGCCCAATGGACAACCGGTTCCTCTTTTCACTATCCTTACTCCTCCGGCCGACTATGACCCATTGAGATCTATGTGTGGAATGCTCATTCAGGAATGGCTGAGAGAAATTGGCATTCCAGCCACTTCCACTCCCACCTCATTTGGTGATATCGTCAATAAGGTAAATACTGAATGGAATTTCGATACCTATCTCCTTGGCTGGAAGTTAGGCATCGATCCCGATCATATGCGCACCTTCTTCCACTCCAAAGAAGTAGTCCGGGATGGTTATAACTCCATGGGTTATATAAATCGGGAGTTCGATAAATTAGCCGATGCTTCTGCCCGGGAGATGGATGAGGAGAAACGAAGGGAGATAATATTCAAGATGCAGGAATTTATCGTTGAGGAAGCTCCCTATATTCCGCTCTTCACTTCTGCCCAGGTGGAGGCCCACCGTAAGGATAGATTCACTGGATGGGTAAATCAACTGGACGGGATTGGAAACGGGTGGTCCTTTCTCTTCTTACAGCCGTATGAACCTCGCTAAATTTATTCTTGGAAGGTCTCTTCAAATAGCCCTCGCCCTCTTCATCATCATGACCCTTCTCTTTGTTCTCTTCCGGGTTATGCCCGGAGACCCAGCCTCAATGATCATGGACCCGAAGATGCCTCCTGAAGCCAAGGAATTGATCAGGCACCAGTTTGGATTAGATAAGCCTTTGCTCCTGCAATACTGGTATTACCTTAAGAATACGCTACGGGGAAACTTTGGCCGTTCCTTTTACTATCCAGAGCCCGTCTTTGAGATCGTTATGAGGAAACTCCCCAATACCATTCTTCTCTTTACCACGGCTGTTATTCTCTCCTACTCCCTTGGTCTTCCTCTGGGAAAAGCTATTGCCTGGAAGCGGGGAACGAGGTTAGAGGTGGGAGCTACCACGGTAGGGCTGTTCTTCTACACCATCTTCATTCCCTGGTTCGGGCTGATTATGATCTGGGTCTTCTCCTATAAATTAGGCTGGTTTCCCATCGGAGGAATGTTAACCCCGGAAATCTGGTCTGGTCAGGCAACTTCCTTAGAGAAACTATTAGATATCCTCTATCATTTAGCTCTTCCCCTCTTCGTTCTCACCCTGCTCTTCTTTGCTGGTTCCATGCTTCTCATGCGAAACAGTATGTTGGAGACATTGCGGGAGGACTATATTGTGACCGCCAGAGCTAAGGGGCTTCCCGAGAAGATAGTCAGAGACAGGCATGCTGCCCGCAATGCCATGCTTCCCGTGGTCACTGCTCTCTCTTTGAGTCTGGCTTTTTCCATGAACGGAGGAGTTCTCACTGAGACCGTTTTCTCCTGGCCAGGATTAGGACGCACCCTGGTAGAAGCCGTCTTAAATCATGACTATCCCCTGGCTCAGGCTGCCTTTCTTCTACTTTCAGCCTTCGTCCTCTTTGCTAACTTGGTTGCTGATATTCTTTATGCTTATCTGGACCCAAGAATTAAATACTAACACTTAATCCGGGTGAAGTTTCGGCTATGCCGAAACTTAATTCAATACATGCAATGAATCGCATACAGAGCTTGAAGAATGGCTGGAATCTATTCAGGAAGGATAAATTAGGGTTATTGGGCCTGAGCATTCTTCTCTTCTTCATACTGATGGCGCTCTTTGCTCCATTGATGCCCAGGCTCAACAGCATCTATAAGCCAATGACTGGATTTGATCCCGAAGTCAGCGGCTCATTTCCCCCTTCTAAGACCCATCTCTTAGGAACTGACTACTTAGGCAGGGATATTCTCAGCCAGTTAATGAAGGGGGCTCAGATCGCCCTTGCTGTTGGTCTTACTGCTGCTTTTACCTCTGTGCTCATTGGAACGGTGATCGGACTCATCAGTGGCTACTTTGGCCGATTGACCGATACCATATTAATGAGAATCACCGATATCATGCTCACTTTGCCCGGGCTTCCTCTCATCATCGTCATTGCCTCGGCCATTGGTAAACAGTCGGTCTGGATCATCGTCATCATCATTGCCATCTTGGGATGGCCCTCAACCGCCCGGGTAATCAGGGCTCAGACATTGAGTCTTCGGGAGAGACCATTCATTGAAGCCGCTAAGGTAGCCGGAGCATCCAGCCCTCGCATAATCTTTCGCCATATTACCCCCAATATTCTGCCCCTGTCCTTCCTCTACATGACCTTCGGGGTAACCGGGGCCATATTAGCTGAAGCGGGATTGAGTTTCATCGGCTTAGGGGACCCCAGCATAGTTAGCTGGGGGATGATGCTCCAGTGGTGTTTCACCACCGGGTATACCTTCCGGGCTCCTTACTGGGTTTTCCCTCCTGGTCTTTGTCTATCACTGCTTACCTTTGCTTTCTACTTAATTGGACGAGCCCTGGATGAGATAATTAATCCTCGTTTAAGAGAGACTAAATGAAACTACTTGAAGTTCAAAATTTGAAGATGTACTACCAAACCTCTCAAGGATATGTCAAAGCAGTGGACGATATTTCCTTTCAGGTAGAAAAAGGAGAGACAGTGGGGCTGGTAGGGGAGAGTGGTTGTGGTAAGACCTCAGTGGCTATATCCATACTCAGGCTTCTTCCCTCAAATGGAAGAATTCTTGGGGGAAGGATTCTCTTTAAGGGAGAAGACCTATTGGAGAAGGAAGAAGCGAAGATGAGAAAGCTCCGTTGGCAATCCATCTCCATAATCTTCCAGGCCGCCATGAACGCCCTCAATCCTGTCTATCGGGTAGGAGAGCAGATAGCAGAGGCCATTCGGGTTCATCAGGCTCTGGGCAGGAGGGAAGTCAAGGAGAGGGTAAGAGAACTTTACCAGTTAGTGGGCATGGACCCCTGCCGCGGCAGGGATTATCCTCACCAATATAGTGGAGGAATGAAACAGCGGGCTATAATTGCCATGGCCCTGGCCTGTAATCCGGAACTGGTTATTGCCGATGAGCCAACCACTGCCTTAGATGTCATTGTTCAGGACCAGATAATGGAGGAGCTCTCAAAACTCCAGAGACAATTAGGGATGGCCATGATCTATATCTCTCATGACATCTCTATCTTAGCTGAGACCTGCAATCGGATGGGAATAATGTATGCGGGCAAACTCATTGAATATGGAGAAACTGCTTCCTTATTTAGAGAGCCTCTCCATCCTTATACTCAAAGCCTACTCGCTTCCTATCCTAACCTTAAGGGGGAGAAAAGAAAGTTAAGTTCCATACAGGGAGAACCTCCGGGCCTCATCCATCCACCTCCCGGATGCCGTTTCCATCCAAGATGCAGTAGGAAAAAGACCATCTGTGAGAAGGAGGAACCAGGCTATCGTAAGATAGAGGATAATCATTGGGCGGCCTGTCATCTATTATCATGAATCAACCATTGGTTAAAGTTCACAATCTAAAGAAATACTTTCCAGTGAAAGCTGGATTCTCTTTCGGGAAAGCAAGCGGTTATGTGCGGGCTGTTGATGGGGTGAGCTTTGATATTGAGAAAGGAAAGATTCTTGGCCTGGTAGGTGAGAGTGGGGCAGGAAAGACTACCTGTGGCAAGCTCTTAGTAAAACTCCTTGAACCAACCGAGGGAAAAATCTTGATTAATGACCAGAATATAGAAGGAATAAAAGGAAGCCGCCTTAAGGAATTTCACCGTCTTGTGCAGATGTTCTTTCAGGACCCCTATGAATCCCTTAATCCTAGATTTACGGTGATGCAAACGGTAGCTGAACCCCTCCTTGTCCAGGGGATAGGGGATAGAGGTGAAAGAGAGACTAAAGTTTTTCAGGCATTAAAGTCAGTGGAGCTTAGCCCGCCACAGCATTTTATCCACCGCTTCCCGCACGAACTGAGCGGCGGCCAGCGCCAGAGGGTATCCATGGCCAGAGCCCTAATAGTTCGGCCAAAATTCGTGGTGGCTGATGAACCGGTCTCCATGCTGGATGCCTCCATCCGGGCAGGTCTATTGAACCTCATGCTCAGGTTGAGGGAAGAAGGTCTCAGCTATCTCTTCATCACGCACGATTTAGCGGTGGCTCGTTACCTATGTGATGAAATCGGGGTGATGTATTTAGGAAAGATGGTGGAGAAAGGAAGGACAGAAGAGGTCGTTCAGCATGCAGCTCATCCATATACGATGGCTTTGCTCTCAGCCGTTCCCATTCCCGACCCCCAGATGAGGAGGGATAGAGTGGTTCTGCCGGGAGAGATTCCCGATCCAGCCAATCCCCCATCAGGGTGCCCTTTCCATCCCCGGTGCCGGTATGTCAAGAAAGAATGCTTGGAGATGGAACCTAAACTGAAAGACCTCGGCGACGACCATCTAATTGCCTGCCACCTGGTCAAGTAAAAAGGAAGTAAAAAAGGAGGCATCCCTTTTTCTAGAATTCTGATATAAGCATTTTTTTATTTTTGTTGACACGAGAGAATGTGATATGGTATATTTCATCTTAGTTCCTACAGCGAAAAATGGCAATAAGCCGGGATGGTGGAATTGGCAGACACGCAAGGTTGAGGGCCTTGTGGGCGATTAGCCTGTAGGGGTTCAAATCCCCTTCCCGGCACCAAGGGCGGTTAGCTCAGTCTGGGAGAGCGCTACCCTTACAAGGTAGATGTCACTGGTTCAAACCCAGTACCGCCCACCACTTTAGCAAGTAGCAATAGCTTATAGTTCGATATCTGATTATTTGCATGTGCTCGCATGGCGAAGGCGTGATGGCAATTCGCGGAAGGGAGCAGGCCGGGTAAAAATCAATTATAACTGTTACCATTGATGGCATTGTTTTGAACGAGAGGTAACTCTTGGTTCAGATCGAACAGAAGAGCCAAGCATGGGAAGTCATTGAAATTAAAGCAAGGGGGCGGTAATTCAGTTGGTTAGAATGCCAGACTGTCGATCTGGATGTCGCGGGTTCGAGTCCCGTTCGCCCCGCCAAACAATTCTGCAGTAATTTTTGGAGAGGTGCCCGAGTGGCTTAAGGGGGCGGTCTCGAAAACCTAAATGGGCCATCTCACTTTGTAATTGACAATTGTGATTTTATAATTGACAAATGAAATATCTTGGAGTAAAATGTGACAAATGGGTCAGGATGCTGGAGACAAATCTCTTTTTGATGGGTAAGTGGAGGATGCCAGATAATTCTAAACCAGGCGTGTCCCCAAGTGACACGTCCCCAAATTACACTAAAAAGGAGGTGGGAAGATGCACACAGGGAAAATAAAGAAATTGGTGCGTGAGAGGGGATTTGGGTTTATTGCCGATACGGATGGTCAGGAGGTTTTTTTCCATCAAACAGGTCTCGTAGAAGTAAGCTTCGATGCGCTGAATGAGGACCAAGAGGTAGAGTTTGAGGTTGAGAAATCGGAAAAGGGTCCGCGCGCTATAAATGTAAAGCTTGTCCAGCGGTAATAAAGCAATCAGAGGGGTTTACGTAAGTCATTGAAATACAACGTAAGCCCCTTATTGTTTTATAGTTAGTTGACACTTTTAGTGTACCTCAATTTACTCCAATTTACCCCATTTTCGCTGTGTCATGGACACCAAATCTAACATTATTTTCATTGAAAAAAATATTTATAAGCAATACAATTCTATCATGAATCCGAAATATAGAAGAATGGTATATTTGATGCAGGAAAGGGAGAAGGTCGTCGGGCAAAAGGAGAGCGGCAAAAAGTGGTCCCTTTATATTCTCCAATGCAAAGATGGGTCATTTTATACGGGAGTCACTAAAGACTTGCAGAGGCGTTTAAAAATGCACAATGCTGGTAAGGCTTCTCACTACACGCGTTCGCGACGCCCGGTCAAATTACTTTATCAGGAATCTTACGCCAGCCGCACTCAGGTTTTGGTTCGGGAATGCGCAGTAAAGGCGTTTTCGAGGAAGAAAAAAGAAGAATTGATAGCAAGTCTGCCTTAAATGATTGCCCTTATTATTTCTACATTGATTTCCAAAATTCATTGACCATCAACTCCCTTTATGCTACTATAAGGCTGTGATTAGCGGTATAATAGGGTTTAATTCTGGGCACTCTGTAGAGGGCAACCTAAGCTATTTAGTGGTGGGTGAGGGTTG
>JAUWHM010000005.1 GCA_030605915.1 Nitrospirota bacterium
ATGCTTGCACTCAGTGCCACCGTCCCTAATGTCAAGGAAATCGCCGGCTGGATCTCATCTATACACCACCGGACACCCATACATATCGTCGAGGAGAAGAATCGGCCGGTTCCTCTAAAATTCTTCTACCAATGTAATAACAGGATACTAAATCACATAAACGAGCTTAATAGATTTCGCTCACATTTCTCCCCCGCCCATGGTAACTTCCACCGAATGAGGCACCGACCCAGGGGGAGATATCCTGGTCACCTAACCGGGAACAGGTTAAGTACCTTAATAGATTATATAAGTGAAAAAGACTATCTCCCTTGCATATATTTCACTTTCTCCAGAAAGCGTTGTGAAATCCTTGCCCATGAGTTAACCAACTGTAACTTCCTGACCGGCATTGAACAAGAAAAGGTGATCGCTTTATTTAACTCGCTAATAGAACGCTTTGACCTTGTCAATGAACGTTCAGCCCTGGAGATGTACGAGTTAGTGAGCCGTGGGATAGCCTTCCATCATGCCGGGATGCTACCTACCCTGAAAGAGGTGGTTGAGAGGCTATTTACCAGCAAGCTTATCAAGGTAATATTCACTACCGAGACCTTTGCCTTAGGAGTAAACATGCCCGCTCGCAGTGTCATCTTTGATGAACTCAGGAAAACTTATGGGACTTACTTTAGTGAGCTTCGGGTGAGGGACTTCTACCAGATGGCCGGCCGGGCCGGAAGACGGGGAATGGATGATTGCGGTTTCGTATTCTCGCGGATTAATCCTCATTTCATAACCATAGAGAAGACAAGACATATCTTTTTCGGAGAACCGGAAGAAATTCTCAGTCAGTTTAACAATACCTACGCCACTGTGCTCCACCTCTATGAAAGATTAAAGGATAGCCTTTTTAAGACTTATCCCCGGTCGTTGCATTATTTTCAGTCGAGGACCAGGGAAAGAAAAAAGGCTCAAAGACTTCTTATGAGAAAGGTTGACCTCCTGAAGGAGATGGGCTATATCGCTGGGAGCGAACTCACCGAAAAGGGACATCTGGCTTCTTATCTTTATGGATATGAGCTGCCACTGGCGGAGCTTTACCAGCAGGGTTACCTTGATGAACTCTCAAGCATCGAGCTGAATGTCCTCATCTCCAGTCTCGTCTTCGAATCGAGAAAGAATCAAGCTCCTCCAAAACTCTCCCGGAGGGCAAAGGACATTAAGAAGGCTGCCCGGCTTAACTCCATTCACATATTCAACCTGGAGAAGAAGTTCAAGGTTGGTGCCTATTCAAAAAGGCCACATTTCCACGCCGCCCCAGTCATAGAAGCTTTCTCCCAGGGAATGGATTTCTCAGAACTCTATCGCCTAACGGATATAGCTGAGGGTGAATTAGTGAGAATCTTCAGAATGGTCATTCAGGTGCTGCGGGAGCTCTGTCAGGCGCCCACCATAACAGGCACACTGAAGCAGAAAGCCAGAAGAGCTATTGACCTAATCAATCGTGATGTCATTGATGCTGAGAAACAACTCCGGGAAGGTCAAACGTAATCAGGGTAATAATATTTTAGCGGCTTTCTTCATCTTTTCTATGATGGGGATACTATAAGGACAGCGAGGAAGACAGTCCCCGCATTCCACACAGGCTTCAGCCTTTACCGGAAGCTGGGCATACTGCTGCTTAGCCCATTCCTTCAATCCGTATCTGCTGTAGTATCCTTCAAACCTAAATACATCGGGGATACTTATCCCTTGAGAACAAGGGAGACAATAGCCACAACTGCGGCAGTAACCAGTGCCCAGCTTTTTGGCTTCTCTGATGAGCTTCTCCTTCAGGAACCTGGGAAGAGGAGCCGTCGTCTTCCCCACAGCCACATCCTCCTCAACATTCATTATTGACCCCATTCCTGGTATGACGGTTGAGATAGCCTCATGGTCCATAGCAAACTTTATGGCGGCCATAGCGGTTGTTGGGAAAGCACTTTCTTTTAGCTCTCCAATTAAGGTTTTATCTCCTTCCTTCAGTTCGGCCATCATCTCCAGGGGAGGAACGAGAACTCCACCAGCCAGCGGTTTCATGATAATAACTCCAATATTTTCTTTCCTGGCAAGAGGAAAAAGTTCTTTGGCTGCTTCCAGGTTATTCAGATTGTAAGGCACCTGAATTGTATCAAATTCACCTGTTTTGATTGCCTTCATCAATAATTTCGGCTCATGCCCGGTGATGCCGATAAAGCCTATCTTTCCCTCTTTTCTCTTCTCTTTTAGTGCCTGCAGAGCCCCATCCTTAGCCATTACCTTCCTCAGTGTGTCTGTGCCATTGACATAATGGAGCTGGTAAAGGTCTATGTAATCAGTCTGAAGATTAGTTAGACTCGTTTCTACATCTTCCAGGGCTTCTCGATAACCGCGCCTCATTACTTTGGTAGCCAGGTAGCACTCTTTTCGGCGCCGGCGCATAACTTTACCAATTCTAACCTCACTTTCACCATATACCCTAGCCGTATCAATGAAATTTACGCCCAGATCCAGAGTATGGTTAACAACCCTGGCGGCTGTTTCTTCATCAACACAGCCATACTTAAAAACAGTGGTATCACCCCAGATTGGTATACCCCCAAAGCCGATGACCGAGACCCGAAGCCCCGTTCTCCCTAATATCCGGTATTGCAAATCTTGCCCTCCTCTACGAGTTGAAGAATGCAATTCTATCTTCACCTTTCTGTAGATTCCGAGTGTGGGTAGGTTGCCTGAACCGTTATGCGTATGCCTCCCCGGGGATTAAATTCACCGATTATTTCTGCTTTCTTCGGACGGCAGGCCTTAACCAGATCGTCCAGTATCTTATTGGCTGCATCCTCATTGAAGATTGCCACATTGCGGTAAGAGAATAGATAGAGCTTCAAAGATTTTGCCTCGATGCATCGCTTGTTAGGAATATACCTGATTTTGATGACTCCAAAGTCTGGCTGCCCGGTCACCGGGCATAGCGAGGTAAACTCAGGGCAGTGAAAAGTTATCCAGTACTGTCTCTTTGGATAAGGATTCTGGAAAGTCTCCAGTCTTGCTTTTTCCGGTGAACGAGGGAAACCTTTTTTCTTCCTCCCAAGGAGAGTCAATCCTTCCACTTTCTTTCGCTCCGGCATTGTTGTAGCCTCCTTCTCATCATCTATCCACATAAGCAACTGGGTCTTCTGCTCCAGCCTCTCGAAACCCCTTCAAGCGAAGCTGGCAACTATCGCATCTGCCGCAGGCCTTTCCATCAGGTCGAGGGTCATAACAGCTATGGGTAAGAGAAAAGTCCACTCCTAACGACAGGCCTTTCTTAATGATCTCCCCTTTGCTCAAACTGATAAGGGGAGTATGAATCCTGAACTTCTTACCTTCTATCGCAGCCTTAGTGGCTAAGTTGGCCATTTTCTCAAAGGCGTCAATGTATTCTGGCCGGCAATCGGGATAGCCACTATAATCAACGGCGCTCACCCCGGTGAAAATATCACCTGTTCCCAGAACTTCAGCCCAGCCCATAGCATAGGAGAGGAAGATAGTATTGCGAGCCGGGACATAGGTTGCCGGGATATCTTCACCTATGGATGAGCGATCTCTGGGAACCTCTATGTCATCGGTTAAAGCCGAGCCACCGATTGCCCTTAAGTTTATGTCCAGAATGAGATGTTCCTCAGCTCCTATAGTCTTGGCTACTGTTTTAGCGTATTTCACTTCTCGGGAATGCCTCTGGCCATAATGAAATGTGATAGCGTAAGGAGCGAATCCTTCCTTTTTAGCCACAGCCAATGTGGTAGCCGAATCTATGCCGCCGCTCAGGAGGACAACCGCCTTTCTAAATGAGCTTATAGAGTTCATAGAGTTTATTGGGTTGCAACTCAAGCAACTCAAACTATTTGCTTCCAGATGTATTTATGAAGTTGCAGTTGGAGGCGAACGTTTAATGCATCACGCAGAATCCATTCAGCTACTATCTTAGGTTCTAATTTATATCGCAGGTTAAAACCTGCGGCTACCTCGTAGTCGTCCGCCTTGGCGAATGTTTTCTTGTCAAACGCAGGGGACACGAGTACCGTTGTTACCTTCTTATCTAACTCTTTTTCTCTGATAATAGATTTAGCCCAGTCATAATCACGCTGACTGGAGAGGACGAATTTAATCTCGTCTTTGGGATTCAATTTTTCTAAATTCTTCCAGTTCATGCGGGCACACATCCCACTATCCGGGCATTTGATGTCCATAATTTTAATTACCTGAGGAGAAGTGCGGCCAATATCCAGACTTCCATTCGTCTCCAGGAGTAGCTTGTAGTTCTCCTTTAAAAGTTCGCCCATCAGGGGATAGACCTCCTCTTGTAATAAAGGCTCGCCTCCCGTTATCTCCACCAGGGGACATCTCAACTCTCTCACCTCAGATAAAATCTCCCGAGTGGTGAGCTTTCTTCCTTCCTCATAAGCATATTGGGTATCACAGTAAGAGCATCTGAGATTACAACCGGTAAGGCGAATAAAGGTGCAGGGCAGCCCGGCACAGGTTGACTCACCCTGAATGCTCTTAAAGATTTCGTTTACCTTCATTACTTTCCAGAACTAAAGTTACCGGGCCATCGTTCTCTATGCTGACTAACATTTTAGCCCGAAACTCTCCCGTCTCCACTTTCAGTGAACCTGCCCGAAGGTTATCAACAAATTCCTGATAGAGTCTTTTTGCTACTTCTGGGTCAGCGGCCTCGGTAAAGCTGGGTCTGTTCCCCTTCCGGCAGTCTCCATACAAAGTGAACTGGGAAACAGCTAAAATCTCCCCATTGACTTCCTTGAGAGAAAGATTCATCCGCTCTTGTGCATCTTCAAATATGCGCAACTTTATAATCTTATCAGCCAAATACTTAGCATCGGAGGAATTGTCATTTTTTCCTATTCCCACCAGAACCAATATCCCTCTCCCAATCCGAGCGATTGTCTTCTCCCCCACCCTGACCGAAGCTCTCTCAACTCTCTGCACCACCGCCCGCATATTTACCTCAATTCCTCTTTTTCCTCAGAATGCTGCTTTCACTTCACATTGTCCATTTTCTGGATTTAGCTCCCCCGCCGGCAGGACGAAATTCGCGAATTGAAATGCCAGCTTTTTTTAGATACTCCACCCCTTCTTTGAAATAGTAAGTCACCCCTTCTAAAATTGCTTTCAATGTCTCCCCTTTAGTTGTATTGAGTGAAAGTCCTGCTAAAACCCCGCTACTTCTTGACTCAAAAAGAGGAGGTCCTGTTGGGGCAAAATGAGGTAAAAGCAGTAAATCAGTGGGTCCCTCAGGTATTTGCTCCAGTAAGATATCGTAAGGATCTTTATCTGTCTTTTCGGCAAGCATTTTTTCCTTTTCCCCAAAGTTATCCCTGAACCATTTTAAGGCACTCCCACCTGTAAAATTATAGAGAAAGCTTACAAATAGGTTCGGTACAGTATGGTGTTCAATATTCAAAGCATTCTTTCTCATCACCTTTAAATTAGGCATCTTGGAAAATGCCGGAGTAATACAAATAACTGTACCAATGCCGTAAGCAGCAATCCC
>JAUWHM010000067.1 GCA_030605915.1 Nitrospirota bacterium
GCAAATGGCACACTGCTTCTCTTCGCTCAAGTTCCCGCAGAGGGAGCAGTATCTCACCTTCTCCTTGAGCTCTCCAATAGCTGTGGCCAGGGCCTTCACCTCCTCGGTAGAGCTTTTAAGGAGGAAGATAGTCAGCCTCTCAGCCGTCCTCGGACCGATGCCGGGAAATTTGCTTAGATTCTCAATTGCTCTTACGACTGCTTGAGGGTAATGATACATCTTATTTTAACATCTGGGAAAGACCGGGTATGTTCAGTCCCCCGGTTATTCTGCCCATCTCCTCAGTCATCAACTGCTGAGCCTTGCGCAATCCCTCGTTTACGGCGGCCAGGACTAAATCCTCTAACATCTCCATATCTTTGGAATCCACCACTTCCGGCTCTATCTTTATGGAAAGAATTTGACCTTCGCCATTGACTTTGACGGTGACCATCCCTCCCCCGGCACTGGCTTCCACTGTCTTCTCCCGGAGTTCCTGCTGAACTTTGGCCATCTTCTCCTGAACTGTCTTTGCCTGGTTCAATAATTGCCCTAATCCCTTCATTCGGCTATCCCCCCCTCCTTTTTCTTCACTTCAACTATTCTGCCTCCAAATGTATCCAGAGCAGCTTTAATGATTGGTTCTTCCCTGAGTCTCCTGGCTCGTTCATCCTCTTTATCAGTGCTCTCTGGTTGGCTGATTTTCACTTCCTTCCGCTTTGAACCGCTCAGGATGGGGTGGACCATCAGGTCGTGAGCGAAGACCTCTTTCAACGCCCCTTCAATAATCTGCCTGACCCCATTTCTCTCTACGCTCTCTTTGTGGAAACTGAGCTCTGCTGGAAAAGCAACGGTTACTATCCTCTCGCTCACTTTGACCGGTTTCCCTTCCTTTAAGAAGGCTTCGGCTGAAATTTTCTTCTCCTTTACCTGCTCTAATAGCTGAGGCCAGTCCTCTCTGACTTTCTCCAGAGACAAAGTATTCTCTCCGCTCGGCTCAGGTGAAGTAGTTTTTTTCCTCACTTTCTCCAGGGACAAACTGTTCTGTCCTCTTGGCTCGGGAGAGACAATTCCTTCTTTTGACTCAGAAGAAGCAACTTCTTCCCCATGTTCGATTGAGTTAGGGGCCGGCTTTAATCTGGTCAATTTTATGACGGCCAGTTCCAGGGGGATGCGACCTAACTGGGAGCGCCTCAAATTCTCTTCTGCCTGAGAGACAGTGGCAATGGCTTCCTCTATCTCCTCAAAGGTGAAGTGGGCCGCCTCGCCTTTTAGCCTTTTAATGCTTTCCTCAGGCAGGTCAACAAGCTCAACTGCTTCACCGCCAACTTTGGTCATAATCATATTGCGGAAATGCTCAATGAGGTTAGCGCAGAAGAGACGAAGGTCTTTTCCCTCACTTATGATAGCATCCACTAACTTCACTGCGCTTAAGGTATCTCCTTTAATTATAGCCTTAGTTAAATCAAAAAAGCGCTCCTCATCGACCATTCCCAGGATAGTATTTACCTCCTCCTCCACAATCTTCTCGCCTGATGAGAAGGAGGCGAGCTGATCGAGGATGGAAAGGGCATCCCGCATGCTCCCTTCTGCTCCCCGGGAAATGGCGAAAAGAGCCTTCTCCTCCACCTTCAGCCCCTCTTCTTTAGCAATAAGTTTTAGTCTCCTTATTAAATCAAGAACCGCAATCCTCTTGAAATCGAACCGCTGGCAGCGGGAAAGAATAGTGGACAATACCTTATGCGGCGCAGTAGTTGCGAAGATAAACTTCACATGCTCCGGCGGCTCCTCCAGCGTCTTGAGGAGTGCATTGAAAGCTTCCTGAGTGAGCATATGGACCTCGTCAATGATATAGACTTTGAATCTATCCCTGCTGGGGGCAAATTTAACATTCTCTCTCAGGCTTCTTATGTCATCGATCCCTCGATTAGAGGCCCCATCTATTTCCAAGACATCCAGGCTGATGCTATCGGTAATCTCCCCACAGGGACTACACTGATTACAGGGCTTAACCGTCGGACCCTTCACGCAATTTAAAGCTTTGGCCAGGAGTCGGGCAGTGGTCGTCTTGCCAATTCCCCTGGGGCCAGCGAAAAGATAGGCGTGAGCTACTCTCTTACTGAGGATAGCGTTTCGCAGGGTGCGGGTAATGTGCTCCTGTCCGACCACTTCCTCAAAAGTTTGAGGTCGCCACTTCCTGGCTAAGACGATGTAAGCCATAAATTATCTCCGTTCATTGAGTTGGTCGTGCACCCACCTTCGATCTCCTTCCCCGGGCGGTTCCCGGGCAGCCAGCTCCAACCAGGCTTACCCAGGACAGACCCGGCATTTTACTTACCGCTGCTCCCTTCCGGGCCTGACGGGGTTTGTAAAGCCTGACTACCTGGGGCCCAATCTTCATCACCGCTTATCCAGGCCCGGACCCCGAAAAAGGAAAGACCTCCAGTGGGAATTCAACCCCGCTGTAGCGGATTGCGGGCAGCCTGCCATAAAGCGTGGGCGGGCGAGGGCACCGCTACCTCCCCATCTAGCACGACCGATCCTTCCAGCGGAGAGACTGGGATTTGAACCCAGGGTGAACATAAGCCCACACGTGCTCTCCAGGCACGCCCCTTAAGCCGCTCGGGCACCTCTCCCTGATACGCCTGCCGCGACTCGAACGCGGGACCTTTGGGTCCGCAACCCAACGCTCTATCCAACTGAGCTACAGGCGCCGCAGCACTACAAACAAATGGATAATAAGCGGAGAGGCCGGGATTCGAACCCGGGGAGGAGTTATTCACCCCTCAACTGCTTAGCAGGCAGCTGCCTTCAGCCGCTCGGCCACCTCTCCTCTACGGAGGGCGAGGGATTCGAACCCCCATGGGTGTTACCCCGGTGGATTTCAAGTCCACTGCCTTACCGGTTAGGACTAGCCCTCCCAACCCTCACTACGCTCGGGAAAATCAAAAAATCAGATATCAAATATGAAAACTTGAAATTCCTACACAGAAATACTATCATGGCCTATCACTTTTGTCAAATAAAAGGCGAATGTTATGCAGTAACTGCCCCATATCATGGGGAAGGGGAGCAGTGAACTGCATGTATTCTTTCCTGGAGGGATGAATAAAACCCAGTAACTGGGCATGCAGTGCCTGACGATTTATGAGGGAAGTTTGCCTTAACCCTTTTCTCCCGTAGGTCTTATCCCCCACTACCGGGTGGCCAATATAGGCTAAATGCACCCTTATTTGATGGGTTCGCCCGGTGGCTAAGGTTATTTCTAATAAGGTAGCTCCTTTGAACCTCTCTAAGACCCGGTAATGGGTAAGGGCAAATCTTCCTCCCTGATGGCGCACAGCCATTCTCTTTCGCTTAAGGATGTGGCGTCCGAGTGGAGCTTCAATGGTTCCGTCATCCATCTCGAGTCTTCCCTCCACCAGGGTCAAATACTTTCTTTTAACGCTGCGCTCTTTTATCTGCCCGGCTAAATCAAGATGAGCCTCATCGGTCTTAGCCACCATCAATGTTCCAGAAGTATCCTTATCCAGGCGGTGCACGATGCCCGGCCGAAGAGGACCATTTATAGTGGATAGATGCCGGCAGTGGAAGAGAAGGCTGTTAACCAAAGTGCCCGAGTAATGTCCGGCTGCTGGATGGACCACCATTCCCGGGGGCTTGTTGATTATCAGAAGATCTTCGTCTTCATATAAGATATCCAGAGGAATATCCTCAGGAAGAACTTTCAGGGGCTGCGGCTCAGGAATGAGAACATTTACCTTGTCACCGGCTACCACTCCATGGCTGGACTTGGATGGCAGTCCGTTTATTGTAACTTTTCCCTGTTTAATCAAACTTTGAATTTGAGACCGGGACAGGGGAAGAGCTCGTTTAGATAGGAATTTATCCAGCCGCACCCTATCTTCTTGGACTATAAATTCTTGCCTCTCTTCCATAAGATAGTCCCTCTGGGACTACTTCCCAGGGGTTCCCCCTAGGGCGGCGTGTCCTTTGGACTCGCCTGTTACCCCTTAAGGGGAGCCAGATTGCTCCCCTTAACACAGCCGAAGCAGTGCCGTAGGGCAACCCCAATCCACATAGGAAAGTTTTATGCTTTCCTATGCTGCAATATCACCATAAAGGCTGCAACCAAGGGGAAGACAGCCAGGCTGATAAGCTGGGATATGGTTAACTGAAAGAGGACCGGTGGATTATCTCCCCGCAGGA
>JAUWHM010000150.1 GCA_030605915.1 Nitrospirota bacterium
CTAACTTAGGACATGCTAAGTATAATATCTCAATCAGAGAAAATCTGTGAGCATCTTCATATTCCACTTAAATCTGGATCGGATAAGACCTTGAAGAGAATGAACAGGGGATACACAAGAGAGTTCTCTGGAGACCTCATCAAGAAAGCCCGCAAGCTAATACTGGGAGTGAGCATTACCACTGACCTAATCGTTGGTTTTCCGGGAGAGGAAGAGGAAGATTTTGAAGATACCTTCAATTTAGTTGAGGAAATAGAATTCGATGGGGCTTTTATCTACAAGTACTCGCATCGCCCGGGAACAGCGGCTGCTAAGATGGATGGAGATGTTTCTGAAGAAGTGAAGAAGGAGAGGCTTCACCGGCTTCAGGAACTTCAGGAGAAAATAAGTGGGAAGAAGAACAAGACATTGGTTAATCAGGAAGTGGAAGTTTTGGTGGAAGGGCCGAGCAAGAAAGTTCCATCCAGACTGGCTGGTCGAACCCGCACCAATAAGATAGTTGTTTTTGACGGTATAGGAAAGCATAAAAACACTTTCCTAACCACTGAAAATCGCATTGAAGTTATCGCGAAGCGATTTTCTCGAGGAGATAAAGGGATGATAGGGAAGTTGGTCCGGATCAAGGTCAATGAGGCTGGTTCGTGGACTTTGGTTGGGGAGATGAGGTAAGAGATGACTGAACTTACCCCTATGATGCGGCAGTATCTTAAGATAAAGGAGAAGAATAAGGATGCCATCCTTCTCTTCCGCCTGGGCGACTTCTATGAAATGTTCTTTGAGGACGCTAAGGTGGCTTCCAGGATTCTCCAGATTACCCTTACTTCCCGGAAGACAGGCAAAGGCGGCCGTGTGCCCATGTGTGGCGTTCCTTACCATGCCATTGATAACTACATCGCCAGGCTGGTAAGGGCTGGGCATCGAGTAGCCATCTGTGAACAGGTGGAGGACCCGGCCCTGGCTAAAGGAATCGTTAAGAGAGAGACAGTCCGCCTCATTACCCCGGGAACAGTCCTCACCGATACGCTATTAGAAGAGAAGAAGAATAACTTTTTAGTAGCTCTGAATAAAGATAAGGACAAACTTGGACTCTCATTGGTTGACCTCTCCACCGGTGAATTTAAGCTCACTCAGTTGAAGGAGAGAGAGGAATTGCACAGTGAGCTTACGCGCCTCAGTCCCAGCGAATGCCTCCTTCCCGAGCGTCTTCGGGAAGATGGAAGCTTTATGAGGAATTTAGGGGAAGAAGCGCAGATGCTCATCACCTACCGTGAAGATTTCTCCTTTCTCCCGGAGACTGCCTACCAGACCCTCACCGCTCATTTTCATACCCATTCCCTAAAAGGCTTTGGGTGTGAAGACCTTCCTTTAGCCATTGGAGCAGCCGGAGCCATAGTTGATTACCTCAAGGAGACTCAGAAGACCGCTCTCTCCCATATTGCTAAACTGAGTGTATATTCCCCTTCAGAGTTCATGGTTTTAGACGGAGCCACCCAGCGCAATTTAGAGCTGATTCACACTTTAGCCGGAGCAAAGGGAGCAAGTCTACTGGCTATATTAGATGAGACAGTTACCAGCATGGGTGGGCGAAAGATGCGAAACTGGATGCTGCAGCCCCTCCTTAAGGCAGCTAAAATAAAAGAGCGTCAGGAGGCAGTTGAGGAATTTTTCAACCAGTCTTCCTGCCGAAACAAGGTGAGCAGGATTCTGAAGGGATTTCCTGATTTAGAACGTCTCTCCAGCCGGGCCAGTTGCGGCTTAGCCAATGCCCGGGATTTAGTAGCCCTGGGAAATGCCTTAAGAATTATTCCTGAAATTAAAAAGGAAATCGCTCCTTGTCAATCTAAACTGGTAAAAAACCTAAATGCCAACTTAGAGACTCTGGATGAACTAACTGAGCTTATCTCCCAGGCCATTGTAGATGAGCCTCCCTTGACCTTAAGGGAAGGGAGATTAATCAAAGAAGGTTATTCTGAGGGATTAGATGAACTACGAAAAATCAGCCGGGAAGGTAGTCGCTGGATTGCCAATCTTCAGGCGAAGGAGATTGAGAGAACGAGAGTAAATTCGCTGAAGGTCCGATATAATAAAGTATTTGGCTACTACATTGAGGTGACTAAACCTAACCTGAAACTTGTTCCCCCTGACTATATCCGCAAACAGACCCTGGTAAATGCGGAGAGGTTCATTACCCCCGAGCTCAAGGATTACGAATCCCGCATCCTGGGAGCTGAGGAGAGAATGAAGGACCTGGAATATAAGATATTTGTGGAAGTAAGAGAGAAGGTGGCCAAACAGTCAGAGAGAATCCAGACCGTTGCTGATATATTAGCCACTCTGGATGTTCTTACCGGCTTAGCTGAAGTAGCAGTCAGAAATAACTATGTTAGACCGGAAGTTAACGAGAACTATTTAATCTCCATTAAAGATGGGCGCCATCCGGTGTTGGAGAAGGTCCTGGATGACCCATTCGTTCCCAACGATACCCTTTTAGGTGGAGAAGAGAATCAGCTCTTAATTATTACCGGACCGAACATGGCCGGGAAATCAACTTACATCAGGCAGATTGCTCTTATCGTCCTCATGGCCCAGATGGGAAGCTTCCTTCCCGTCAAGGAAGCAACTATCGGGGTGGTGGATAGAATCTTTACCCGGGTGGGTGCCCTGGATGAATTATCCCGGGGAATGAGCACTTTCATGGTTGAGATGACTGAGACAGCTAATATACTGAATAATGCTACTTCTAAGAGCCTGATTGTTCTGGACGAGATTGGCCGGGGGACGAGCACCTTTGATGGAATAAGCATTGCCTGGGCAGTAGCTGAATACATTCACGATAAGGAAAATCTGAGAGCCAAGACGCTCTTTGCTACTCATTACCATGAACTTACTGAATTATCCTTGACTTTACCCCGGGTTAAGAACTATAATGTTGCTGTCAGGGAATGGAATGAGGAAGTCATCTTTCTGAGGAAAGTGGTGGAGGGAGGAAGCGACCGCAGCTACGGGATTCATGTAGCTAAGTTGGCTGGATTGCCCCGGGAGATAATCGAGCGGGCAAAAGACATCCTGGCTAAGCTGGAAAAACGTGCCTTTACTGAAGATATTCGGCCAAAACTATCCCGTTCGGGAAAGGGGGAGATGGTTCAACTGGGCTTATTTGATAATGATTGAATCCCATAGCTTTGGCTCCATTGTCATTGATGGAAAGAAATATAACTCGGATGTGATTATCTTCCCGGACCGAATCCATAGTTCCTGGTGGAGGAAAGAGGGACATAGCCTTTGCCAGGAAGATATAGAAGGGGTTTTAAAAGAGAAACCGGAAGTTCTTATCGTTGGAACTGGAAATTCTGGCCTGATGCAGGTGCCCGC
>JAUWHM010000006.1 GCA_030605915.1 Nitrospirota bacterium
GGAGCCTGTGAGAAAGTGCCTCGGCTTCTTCGCAGGCCCTAATCTTCCACCAGCCAAGTGAGAAGGCGTAGACAATATCCTTCCAGGATTTACCCTGACCGAGCTCAGCGAAGCCTCCCAGGAATTGTGATTGAGTTCGGTTGGTGAGGGTGATCATCCTGAAATTATACCCTAATCTCTTTAATATGGCTTCATGTATCCTGGCATAGAAGCCCAACCGACAGGCACCCTTGCCACTATCCCCGATCATGAGAAGGGTATCTGCCCCCTTCTCTAACCCCTCAATGAAATTGCCTAAGTTCACCTTAAAGGGCAGGCAAGCGAACTCAGGGGAATATCTTACCCCCAGGTTAAGCGTCCTTTTATTTGTCCGGGGAGGAACTACTACTTCCTGCCCTAACCTCTCCAGGATGGTCTTCATGGCTATATCCAGATTCCCCATGTGGGGAAAAGTGATCTTCATTGTGTTAGCCTCCAGAAGCACAGCATACCACTACTATTCCTATCTGGCAATAAAAACCTCACGCCACAGAGCACACAGAGGATGACAGATTTATCCCGTTAGACGTTTACTATCTAAGGGGGAACCGCCGAGATTTTTAAAATATAAATTTTTCTCTGTGGCCTCTGTGGTTTATTATTGTAGATTTTTCTCTAAAAAGTCGAGGGATTTTGGTCTCTTTTCCAGGCGAAAGAGGAGATAGCTATATAGAACCGACTTCAACTCCTGCCGTAGCTGGAGCGAGACTTTCAGCCGATTAAGCTTACTTAAGTCTGTGTTCTGGAGATACCTCATCAGGGAGAGGGCAGGCGGAGAAAGCGGGGTGGCCTCTCTATCTTTCAAGTGGCAATTAGGACAGAGGCTCCCTCCTAAAGAATGGCTCAGTCTCAACTGGCCGGGAGAATAAAAGCTATCCACTATCTTCCTCTGACAGGATACGCAGCGGTGAAGATGAGGTTTATAACCCAAGAGCTCAAGAAAACGCAGTTCGAAGAACCGAGTAGTCAGCTCCAGGTCATAGCCATTTTTGAAGAGATGAAAGGCACCTAATAGCAATTTGAATAGGTCTTGGCTCTCTTCTTTCCCCCTGACTCCCTTATCTACCAATTCTCCTAAGTAACATCCGTAGCTCAGCCGCTTCAGGTCTTCTCTCATCTCCTGGAAAGGTTCCTCCGTGGCTGACTGACTGACTATCTGTAGGTCCCGATTCTCCCTTTCATAAAAAATCAAGTGAAGATGAGTGAAAAGCTCCAGGCTGCTTCCAAACGGGCTCTTATTCCTCCTGGCTCCCTTAGCTATGGCTTTCACCTTGCCAAAGTAGCGGGTGTAGAATGTAAGCAGTTTACTGGTCTCCCTCCAGTTGTGGCTGGTGATGACAATAGCTTCTGTCTCTCGAATCATATGATCTGACGCTTTAGCGTCGTTTTCATTTCAGCAATGAGAGGAGCCAGGTAGCCAGGCCAAAGTAGATGAGGAGTCCGGTAATGTCATTGGAAGTAGTGACGAAGGGGCCGGCGGCCACGGCCGGATCTATATTAAACCGTTTGAGGATAAGGGGGACTAAGGTTCCGATAGTAGCCGCTACCGTGATAGCGGTGAACATTGACCCAGCTACAATCAAACCTAAAAACGGCTCTTTCTGCCACAGTCGTGCTACCGTTCCCACCACCAGTCCGCAGACTAAACCCATTAAGGCTCCGATACGAATTTCCCTAAATAATACCTTCCAAAGATGGGATAGGTCAATGCGGCCAGTAGCCAATCCACGCACCACGATTGTGGAAGATTGAATCCCGATATTGCCCCCCATGGCCATAATGGCTGGGATAAAGATTAGAAGAGCAATTAGTGTCTGCGGGTCGATGGTAGCTTTGCCGGCCTTAATTATAAAGGCACATAGCATCGTTCCTATAAGAGTAGTAATTAGCCAAGGGAGCCTCACTCGGATCGCCCGAAAGATACCGCGGTTAAGTAGTTCTTCCTCATCGGTTCCAGCCATTCTATAGATATCTTCACTGGCTTCTTCCTCAACCACATCGAGGACGTCATCTACAGTCACCCTCCCCACTAAAGTATTGGTGATGTCTACCACCGGTATAGCCCGCAGATTGTACTTCCTGACTAAATTGGCCACTTCCTCCTGGTCCACATCAGGGGTAACCCGGATGACTTCGCTGTCCATGACCTCCTTGAGCTCAGCCTGTGCCGGGGCAGTTATAAGTTTCCTCAGGGAAAGGACCCCCACCAGGTGTCCTTCCTCATCTACCACGTATGTGTAGGATATGGCTTCAATGTCGCTACGGCGCAATCTCTCTATTGCCTCTTCAACTGCCATCTCTCCGCGAAGAGCGAAGAAGTCTGCAGTCATTATTCCACCGGCGCTCTCCTCATCATATTTTAAGAGCCGGCTGACATCCTCAGCCTCCTCCTTCTTCATTAAGCCAAGAACCCTAAAACTGCGGTCTTCCGGCAGCTCTCCCAGTAT
>JAUWHM010000093.1 GCA_030605915.1 Nitrospirota bacterium
TGGTCAGAGAAGTAGGAAAATTTGTGGAGGAACTCCTTAGCGGAATCAGGGATAGGTAATGAATGTCCCGAATTGCTTAACCATAGTTCGCATTCTTCTCATTCCGATCTTCGTCATTACCTTAGGCTACCACCAGGCAGGAAATGATCTCCTTAGGCTGCTTGCCTTAGCTATCTTCAGCTTAGCCTCCCTTACCGATGCCTTAGACGGTCTTATAGCCCGCACCAGAAATGAGCGAACAAAATTAGGGTCTTATTTAGACCCTTTAGCCGATAAATTGCTCCTCAATGTCTCCTTCGTCTTACTGGCTATCACCGAAAGTCTTCCCTGCCGGCTCCCGGCCTGGATGCCAGTAGTGGTGGTCAGTCGAGATACAATTCTTGTCATTGGGGGAGCTCTCATCTTGATTACTACCGGGGAGCTAAAAGTCAAGCCTTCCTTCCTTGGGAAGATGACTACTGTTTCCCAGATGGGAGTGGTCATCCTTACCCTGCTTAATCTTCCCCTTGGAGTTCTTAAGCCCATCTGGATTTCAGCTATATGTTTTACCATCGTCTCCTTTTTCGATTACATTCTCAAGGGAGGCCGCATCCTCAATGAGAAAAGGGCGTAAAGGGCTGGTGGCCATCGTTGGTCGTCCCAATGTGGGTAAATCGACTCTCTTCAATCGAATCATTGGAGAGCGTAGAGCCATCGTTGAGCGAGAGCCAGGAGCCACCCGGGATAGAATTTATGCTGAGGGGGAATGGAGCGGGAAGCGTTTCTCCTTAATTGACACTGGTGGGCTGGTGCCCGGTGCCTCTCAGGGAATCTCATCACTAATCAAAGGGCAGGTGAGGATAGCTATTCGAGAGGCAGACTTAATCCTCCTCGTTGTCGATGCTCAAGATGGCCTAACCTCTGCAGATGAAGAAATAGGGAGGCTGTTGCACAAGGCCGATAAGCCAATAATTTTAGCGGTGAACAAAATTGATAATTTAGAATCAGAGATAGCTATCTCTAACTTCTACCAACTGGGCTTTGTAGAGCCATTTCCCATCTCAGCTATTCACGGCCTGAGAATAAATGAGCTTCTGGACAAGGTGGTTGAACTGCTGCCGGCTGAAGAGGTCAAGGTTTCCCATCCAGGCATCAAAGTAGCTGTGGTTGGGAGACCAAATGTTGGGAAATCATCCTTCATTAATAGGCTTCTTCAGGAAGAGAGGCTCATCGTGGATGAGAAGCCAGGAACCACCCGGGATGCCGTGGATACCATTTTCCGTCTCGGTGAAGAAAGATTCATTTTCATTGATACAGCCGGGATGCGGCCGAGAGGAAAAGTTCGCCATCAGGTTGAAAGCTACAGTATTGACCGAGCCCGAAGGAGCCTTGAGCGCTGTGACATTGCCCTTCTTCTCTTCGATGCCTGGGAAGGGGTGAGCGCCCAGGATAGCCGAATAGCTGGCTATATTGAGGAGAAGGGTAGGGGAGTTATTATTGTGGGAAATAAGTGGGACTTAGTAATCAAATATCAAATATCAAAAATAAAAAATAAAAAATACAGAAAACGACATCAACCTGTTATCGGTAAACCGATGCAGGCAATGGAAAGTGAGATGATGGAGGAGTATAGAGAAATAATTAAGAAGAAGCTTCCCTTCCTAGATTTCGCTCCTATTATTTTTGTCTCAGCTCTCACCGGACAGCGAGTCTTCAAGGTTATTGACCTCCTGAGAAGGGTGAATAAGCAGCAGATGCTTCGGCCGGCTAAAAGTATCCTGAACAGAGTCTTTGAGGAGGCTAAGCGCCATCACCCTGCCGGCAGAAGAGCCAAGCCAGTGAAACTGCACCGCCTCAGCCAGGTAGGAATAAAGCCTCCCACCTTCACCATTTATGCTGATAATCCCCAGTTCATCAGCGAATCATACCGCCGCTACCTGAGCAATAGACTCCGCCAGGCCTTTGGATTCCAGGGAACCCCAATAAAGATTATCTCCGGACAGGGCAGGAGAAAAGGATAGCCATCACCTCCCTGACATCCATCCTATCATATTTTGTGGATTCCACCAAAATAAAAAAGTCCCTTTGAGGGGCGAAGCATGGAAGTCAAAAAGCCAAAACCAGCCCTGACACTGGATTTAGGAGAATGACTTGCATATATCAGCTATCAGACGGTAAGTGCAGGCCAAATAATGGTAGGCTACTAAGTATTCACTATCGTCTTCCTTCAGCTTAAGGAGCCGTTTTAGTTCATCCTTTAGGGAGAGGGCCTCCTGCAGGTCAGCTTCACTATATCCCTCTCTCTTATCTCGTAGTTGCTGATATCGATGGTAAGTCTCCTTGAAGGGTACCCACATCTGATACCACCGACACAGGTCACGGATGCCTTCTTTTAGGGAGATGGCTGGACGATAGCCAAGCATCCGCTCGGCCTTGGAGGTGTCGGCCAGAGAAGCATGGACATCTCCTCGCTGGGGCGGCTGGTAGTCTCTTATCGCTTTCTTCCCAAGGTATCTTTCCAAAAGTTCTATGGCATCCGTAAGAACGGTTGTCTCTTCGCCCCCTAAGTTGAATATCTCATCCGGGTAAGGATTCTTAAGAGCTCTTACCATGCCTTCCACAATGTCATTAATATGGGTGAAGTTACGGGATTGGGAACCATCACCGTAAATGGGAATCGGTTCTCCCCCGGCCATCAACTCCACAAACTTTCGAAGAGCCATGTCCCTTCTTCCTCTTCGGCCATAGACGGTGAAGAAGCGCAGTCCACATACCCAGAGAGGTTTATCCTTGTCCCGTTTCCCACTTCGAATTAAATCCTCTACCATATTATGATAGGTATGGGCCCAGACCTCCGCTCCCACCTTGGCGGCTGGATAGGGAGCCCGGGGACTGGGGATATCCTCCTCCTTAGAAGGGCGATTGTCCTTAACCCCGCCGTAGATAGAGGAAGATGAGGCATAGAGGAAATACTTAATCTGGTGCCTAACAGCCATGGCCAGCATTCTCTCCGTTCCCTTCTCATCTATCTCTAAATACAACTGGGGGGCTTTGAAGGAATCTCTCACTCCCGCTAAAGCCGCCATGTGCATTACCTGGTCAATCCTGTTCTCCTGAAACACTTTCTCAAGAAGCTCCTCATCACGCACATCTACATTCTCATAGAATCGGTAGCGAGAATGTCTTAAGGAGCGTTGGACATTCTGCCTTTTAATGTCCTGGTCGTAGATATAGCTGCGAAGAAGTTCCTCAGAGAAGTGCTTAACATCTCCCTTTCCCCCTAAATCTATTACATCCAAACCTACCACTCTATATCCATCTTTGAGGAGGCGCTCAACCAGATGAGAGCCAATAAATCCAGCCGCTCCCGTAACCAGAACAGTCTTTTCCCCTACCTCCTTGGAAGTAGAAGAAGGAGCATAGAACTTCTCCTTCTCCTCCATCTTTAATTTAGCTGTTTCCTTCTCTATGTCAGCGGCCATCTTCCCCAAGCTCTCCCAATCACCTGAGGCAACCGCGATTTCCAACTCGTTTTTTAGAATCTTATCTCTCACTGGCCGCTTCCCTAAAAAAACCACGAATACGCACAAACTTTAAAAGTTCAGTAACACTTAAGCCAAAAAGTTTCGGCAGCACCAGTGCATGTTGTGCAGTGTGTCGTTCGTGTGGTTTCGTGGTTGTGATTGGCGTTTAGCCAAAGAAGAGTTTGGCCAACTGGTAGAGTTCTCTGTCCACTGTCCTCAATCTTCCCACTGCTTTTTCTAAGGGGACGGAGAGGATTTTAGTACCTTTCAGGCTGACCATCTGTCCAAATTTGCCTTCCTTAATTAACTGGACAGCCGCTACCCCATACCTTATCCCCAGGACGCGGTCGAAGGCATTGGGTGGACCCGCTCGTTGGGTATGTCCCAGAACGGTGGCTCTGGTCTCCTTCCCGGTTCTCTTCTCTATCTCCTTAGCCAGAGCCTTGGCAATACCTCCTAATCTGATATGGCCGAAGGCATCCTTCTCTTTAGTCTGGGTAAGAAGCTCTTTCTCCTCTTTTGGCTTAGCTCCCTCAGCCGCCGCCACAACTGAATAGAGCTTTCCTTTCTCCTCTCGCTTCTTCAAGACATCAGCAACTTCCTCGATATCAAATTCTACTTCTGGAATGAGAATGAAGTGAGCTCCCCCGGCCAATCCTGCCTCTAAGGTTATCCAGCCAGCATGACGACCCATCACCTCAACCACCAATACCCGGTGGTGAGAGCGGGCAGTTGTATGCAATCCCTCAATAGCCGCCGCTGCCCGGGAGACGGCCGTATGGAATCCTAAGCAGTAATCTGTCTCGGAAAGGTCGTTGTCAATGGTCTTGGGGATACCGACTATCTTCAGTCCATTCTTAGAAAGTTTATTAGCCACCCCTAAAGTATCTTCTCCTCCAATGGCTACCAGTGCTTCCAGGCCAGCACTCTTGAAGTTATCAAGAACTTTCTCTTCACCCTTTTCTTCTTTGTAGGGATTAGTTCGGGATGTTCCAAGGATAGTCCCTCCCTCCATCTCTATATCCTCTACTGAATCTAAACCGAGAGGTTCTAATCTCCCTTCTAAAAGGCCCGCCCAGCCATCTTTTATCCCGAAGACCTGGTCACCACAATCAGTAGCCTTCACTACCACTGCCCTGATAGCGGCATTCAGCCCGGGGGCATCACCTCCACCCGTTAAAACACCAATCTTCACTTCTGCCTCCTTTCAGGTTGTTTGGTGAACAGCCAAAAAGTCGCATCTTCGCCATAGAAATTAACAGACTTCTATCTACTTGTCAAACAAAAAAACTTCTACCTCAGTTAT
>JAUWHM010000015.1 GCA_030605915.1 Nitrospirota bacterium
CACTTGAAAACGCCTTGACAGCACTTGAGTATCAGATCGCCCGGGCAGAAGTCAAGGTGATAAAGGACCTGGCCATGGATTTACCCGAAGTAATGGCCAATCCTGATGAGCTACAGCAGGTGTTTACCAACATTATTTTGAACGCAAAGGATGCTATGCGAGATGGTGGTCGTCTGAGCATCGCCACCCGGGCTGAGAACGGCACAGTTACAAGTGGCAATCCCAGACGTGAAATCCAAAATACAGTAGTGAAATTCACTGATACCGGATGTGGAATTCCGAATGAAAAGATTAAGGACATATTTACGCCCTTCTTTTCCACTAAGGAGAGGGACAAGGGCACGGGCTTGGGCCTGCCGGTCAGCCGAGCCATTATTGAGGCATTAGGGGGAACGGTTCAGGTCCAGAGCCAGGTGGGAAAGGGAACCACCTTTACTATCAAGCTGCCTGTCTTGAATGGTCAGGAGGACAAGGCTGTCAAAACTAAAATTGAATATAGCAAGCGAGGGCATTTAGTATGAGCTCTAAAGAGAGAGCCAGGCCAAAGTTTGAATTAGCTAATTTAGACGAAATATCTGAGATCATGATTCTCCACCCCGACCTCGATCAGTTGCTGAATCTGATTGTGGATAAGACCTGTAAACTCATGCAGGTGGAGCGCTGCTCCTTAATGCTGGTCAATACTAAAGAAAAGGTGCTCAAGGTTAAGGTAGCCCGGGGAATAGATGAGAAAATTAGTGGTAAGTTTCAGGTGAAAATAGGTGAGGACATCTCCGGCTGGATAGCCAGGACAGGCAGGCCCCTGCTGGTTAAAAACATCGAGAAAGACCCAAGGTTCACGGGAAGGAACGGGGAGAGATTTTTCACCAAATCCTTATTGAGCGTTCCCCTAAAAATAAATGATAAGCTGATTGGGGTGCTAAATGTCAACAATAAGGCCAGTGGCGACATATTCACCTCAGAGGATTTGCAACTTCTCTGCGCCATATCCAATCAGATGGCTATCGCTATCGAGAATCACCGTCTATATCTAAAACTGACTGCCTTTAACCGGAACCTGGAGGAAGAGATCAGACAGTTAAATGGGAAGCGGTATAGAGCAGAAGAACACCTGATGCGAGCTCAGAAGTTAGCGGTCATCGGTGAAATGGGAGCCGAAGTGGCTCATGAACTGAATAGTCCTCTGACTACCATATTCTCCCTTACCCAGTTTATCCTCAAGAATATGGATGAAATCAGCCCGACGGTCAGAGATTACTTATCAAGAATCGAAAAGGAAAGCCACCGCTGCCAGACCATCCTGAGGAATCTCTTAAATTTTTCCCGCAATGGAGAGAGGAAAATAGTGGGCACAAATGTGAACGATTTGATTGAGGAAACGTTGCCTCTGGTAGAGCATCAATTCTCAGGAGACAACATTGCCATAGAACGAAATCTGGATCCAGACGTTCCAGGAATCATGGCTGACAGAGAACAGCTCAAGCAAGTGTTTATCAATCTGACCCTGAATGCTGCCCAGGCTATGCCAGCAGGCGGAACGATAACCATTTCCACTTCCGTGACCAACGGTTGCTGGTCCCCAGGTAAGGGAGAATCGCACGACGCCCAACCACGAGCGGAGGGTAACAGAGAAACTCTCGTCGAAATAAGATTTAAAGATACCGGCTGTGGTATTGCTAAGAAGAACTTGGCTAAATTGTTCGACCCATTCTTTACAACCAAGGCTCAGGGCACTGGATTGGGGTTGGCCGTTTCCAGGACAATTGTTCGGAAACACAGGGGAAGGATTGAGGTAGTTAGTAAACTGCGATTTGGAACGACTTTCACCGTAAAGCTTCCAGTAATAGGGCTGAAGCCCTTGATTGCACAGATTAAAAACTTAAGATTATACAGATGAACATTATACCAGGAGGTTAGCAATGGAAAATGCACTTAATAAAAAGATGGGAGAGGAGCTAAAGCAGGATAAAGCTTCTCTTTTAGTGGTTGATGATGAGAAAGGGATTCGGGATATCTTCTCCCGTATTCTGACTGAGGAGGGCTATCAGGTAGAGACGGCCGAAGACGGTTACCAGGCGATGAGGGCATTTAAAAAGAGACCTTTTGATTTAGTCTTAGCTGATATAAAGATGCCCGGGATGGATGGCATTAAACTCTTAGAAGAGATCAAGAAAATCAACTCTGAGACTGAAGTGTTAATCATAACTGGCTACAGCTCGGTAGAATCGGCCGCCCAGGCAGTGGGGCTGGGAGCATCTGCTTACATTCTGAAACCAACCGATATAAACAACTTATCTCTGGATATCGAATCGGCTCTTATAAAACAGAGGCTGCGCAAGGAGAACAATCTCCTGATGGAAAGGTTACAGCGGGTGAACAAGAAGAATGCCTCCATCCTGGAAGACCTGAAAGGGTCTTACAAAGAGCTTAAGGCCACAGAAGCTAAGTTGATTCAGTCAGCAAAGTTAGCCGCCATAGGAACACTGGCCGCCGGGGTAGCTCACGAGTTGAGTAATCCTCTGACCATAATTGCCGGACGGACTGAACTTCTGTTGATGGATGAGGAGAAAGACCCTGAAAGCAGGAACAATTTAATGGTCACCATGCAGCAGGTTGACCGAGCTGAGAAAATTGTTCAAAATCTCTTGAGCTTTTCTCGCCGCTGTGAACAGCATTTGAGACCGATTGAGGCAAATCCCCTTCTGCAGGAAACGATCGACCTGCTCGAATACCAGTTGTCCCACAACAGGATTAGGGTGACCAGGAAATTTGAGCCCGAACTGCCAAAGATGTTAGGGGATGGCAACCAGCTTCAACAGGCTTTCGTCAATATAATCACCAATGCTTGCCAATCTATGAGGAAGGGAGGCATATTAACTGTTGCCACCAGAAAGACCATGGGCAAGAACGATATCCACCCCTTGTCCCGGTCAGCCGACCTCACTTTTTTCCCCAAGGTCAGTCAAAACAAGCGTCGAATATCAAATAATGGGGTGTCCCTGCAGATTGATTTTTCTGATACCGGGTGCGGTATTGCTTCAAAGAATCTTAGTAAGGCATTTGAACCTTTCTTCACCACTAAACCATCCGGGACCGGATTGGGTTTATCAATCACACATGACATTGTCAAAGCACACAACGGTATTATTGGGGTGGCGAGTAAGCGTGGTAAGGGAACCACCTTTTCTCTAATCTTCCCAACTTGGAATGGAAATCCAGGGTAATTAGTTCTATGGGAGACCAGATATGACTAGGGAGATACTGGTAATTGACGACGACCCCGAGATCTGCCATCTGCTTTCTGATATGTTGAAGAAGGACGGTCATAGAGTTAACTGCGCCTATAACGGGAGCGAAGCGCTAAAGATAATGGCGAAAGAACGTCCGTCTCTCATATTGTGCGATGTAAAAATGTCTCCCGTGAATGGAATAGAAGTCTTGCAGGAAGTGAAGAAAATTGATGAAGAGCTCCCAGTTATTATGATCAGTGGTTCGGGCACGCACGACAAGGTGGTCAAGGCCCTGGATTTAGGTGCCCTGGACTTCATTGCCAAACCATTTCGGCTCAGCCGCATGAAGAACATTGTCAGCAAAGCCTTACGGGAAGGGAATGGAAGACAGCCAATCCAATCTGTTAAGAAAGGAGAACAATTCTCTCCCACTGAGCTTATATTAAGACAATCGTACATTGATATTTTGAGAACCCTGGCTATGACCCTGGAAACTAAGGACCCTTATACCAAGAAGCATTCCGCCCAGGTTACTAAGTATGCAGTAGCTTTAGCTAAAGTGCTGGGATTGCCCGATGATGAGGTGGAGGTCCTGAAACACGCTTCTTCCCTGCACGACATCGGTAAGATAGGCATAAGCGATGTCATTCTGCGCAAGCCCAGCAAATTAAGCCAAGAAGAATGGGACATCATAAAGAAGCATCCGGAGATTGGAGAGAATATAATTGAACCTTTGAAACTCCTTCGACTGGAACAGCCAGCCATCAGGCATCATCATGAACGATATGATGGAAAAGGTTACCCCGATGGGCTGAAAGGGGAAAGCATCCCTCTCCAAGCTCGAATACTGGCTATTGCTGATGCCTATGACGCTATGAGCTCAGAGCGTCCTTACCGTCGAGCCATGACCGAGAAGGAAGTTAAAGGCGAGATGATAAGGTGTTCGGGCAGACAATTTGACCCGGAGCTGGCCGCTATTTTCTTGAAGACTGTGGCAAAGAAACTTCGCAACCACAGAGTACGCTGAACTTTAAGTTAAATTTGATGAGGAGATGACGCTATGACCCAAAAGAGGATTCTGGTTGTTGATGATGACTCTAATGTCAGAGGGGCGCTGAGAGTGACCTTAAAGGGAGATTACGCCGTCTCAGAAGCCAGAGATGGACAGGAGGCACTGAAAAGCATCTACAAGAGGCCACCAGACTTAGTTATTTTAGATTTACTCATGCCAAACATGGATGGATTTAAGGTCTGCCAGATACTTAGGAAAGATCCCATTTTAAGGCATCTTCCCGTCATGATCCTGACCGGGCAAGCAGAAATTGATGATAAAGTGGGGGGAATAGAAGCAGGGGCTGATGACTACTTGGTTAAGCCTTTCGAACCAACAGAACTGGTGGCCCGCATCAAAATGCTCCTTCGCCGTAGCCAGCGCGATCTGAATGCCAATCCTCTGACTAAGTTACCGGGCAATATCTCTATATTCAATGAGATTCAAAGCCGGATTGACAAAGGTGAACTCTTTGCTATCTGCTACATCGATCTGGACAAATTTAAGATCTTTAACGATGAGTTTGGCTATATCATGGGCGATCGCATTATCTGCCAGACAGCCGATATCCTGCAAAAGGCGTTGGAGGAATTGGATAATCCAAGGGGTTTCGTCGGTCACATTGGGGGAGATGATTTCGTCGTTATTACTGTGCCGGCGGTGGTGGATTCCTTCTGTTCTAAAGTTATTCATGATTTTGACTCTTTCATTCCCACTGTCTATAATAAGGCTACCCTGGAGAGAGGATACATTATCGGCCACGACAGGGAGGGAAGAATAGTCAAGACACCTCTTTTATCCATCAGCATTGCTGTAGTAACCAACCAGTTTAGAAAAATTTCCCATAAAGGTCAAGTAGACCAGATAGGAACAGAGCTAAAAAGATACGCCAAATCTCTCCCGGGGAGCAATTACGTCAAAGACAGACGGAAAAATTTCATCGGTTAAACTTTCCGCCGCTCGATGAGTTTTCACAGGGAAGAAGCCTAATCTTATCTGTGGTTTTATTGAGTGGGCTTAAGATTATAGAGGTTTATCTTCCTATCTAATCGGTGGCGGGATATCGCCAGAAGGCTGGCTGCTTTTGTCTTATTCCACTTCGTCCGGGTCAATATCCATGATAGATGGCGCTTCTCGTTCTCTTTCAAAGAGAGAAATTCTCCCTCCTCTTTTGATGCTTCCTCGCTCCTTAAATGAATTTCAAAGGGAAGATGTTCCAGCCAGATAACATCTCCATCAATGAGGACCATCGCCCTCTTTATGACGCTGCGTAGTTCCCTGACATTACCCGGCCAGTTGTGTTTCTCCAGATAGTTCAAGGCCACGTCTGAGACCCCTTCCACCTTCTTATTTAACTCCTTATTAAATTCCTTGATGAAATGGTTTATTAGTAAGGGTATATCTTCCTTCTTCTCCCGCAAGGGAGGAAGGGAGACAGCGAATTCGTTCAAGCGATAGTATAGGTCCTGACGGAATCTTCTCTCCTCCACCTCCTTAACTAAATTCCTATTGGTAGCGGCTACAATGCGATTGTCTACCTCTATGGTCTTCTCTGACCCAATTGGTTCGAACCTCCCCTCCTCGATTATCCTCAGTATCTTGGCCTGGGCCTCAAAGCTCATATCCCCGATCTCATCCAGGAACAGGGTTCCCTGGTGAGCCAGTTCAAATTTCCCCCTCCTCTTACTGACTGCTCCAGTAAATGCTCCCTTCTCATGTCCAAATAGTTCCGATTCTAAGAGGTTGTCTGGTAAAGCAGCACAGTTTACGGCTAAAAACGGTTTGTCTCTCCTCGGACTGAGATTGTGTATGGCCCGGGCCAGTAATTCCTTTCCGGTGCCGCTCTCTCCAGTGAGGAGCACAGTCACATTGGCCTGAGCAACCTTCCTGGTCAGAGCAAAGACCTCCTGCATGGCCTGACTCTTTCCCACCAGAGAGCCGAAGACAGGCTGGCTTTCATTGAGATTGGCAAGGCTTGATTTCATTCACCTTCCTCTAACAATTTCCCTTGGGCAGCCGCCAAGCGGGCGATGGGAACCCGATAGGGAGAACAACTGACATAGTCCATTCCCACCCGGTGGCAGAATTCAATAGAACGAGGGTCTCCCCCATGCTCACCACAGATTCCCACCTTAAGCTTGGGCCGGGTGGAGCGGCCTCGTTTAATACCCAGGGCCACTAACTCGCCAACCCCTCTCTCATCAATAGTCTGGAAAGGGTCCTGGGGCAGGATATGATTTCTTAGATAATCAGGCAGGAATTTTCCGGCATCGTCCCGGCTGAATCCGAAGGTCATCTGGGTAAGGTCATTGGTCCCAAAGGAGAAGAATTCAGCCTCCTCAGCAATCTCATCAGCAGTGAGGGCAGCCCGGGGAATCTCGATCATCGTCCCCACAGAGTAATTCACTCGAACCTCATATTTCTTCATAACTTCTTCAGCCACTTCTACCACAACCTTCTTCTGGTTAGATAGTTCCTCCTTGGCACCTATCAGGGGTATCATAATCTCCGGATAGACCTTGACTGACTTCCCGGCCAGTTCGCAGGCGGCTTCCATAATGGCTCTCGCCTGCATGCGGGTGATCTCAGGATAGGTCACGCCCAGTCGACATCCTCTATGTCCGAGCATGGGATTAATCTCATGCAAGGCATTGACCTTGGCCTTAATAGCGTCCAGTGAAACGCCCATTTCTTTGGCCATCTCCTTCTGACTCACCTCATCCCGTGGAAGAAACTCATGAAGCGGTGGGTCCAGCGTCCGTATGGTAACCGGCAGCCCCTCCATAACTTTAAAAATCTCTATGAAATCCTTTTTTTGATAAGGCAGGAGTTTATCGAGTGCTTTAAGGCGTCCTTCCTCCGTGTCACTGAGGATCATCTCCCGCATGGCCATGATTCGGTCCGGGCCGAAGAACATATGTTCGGTCCGGCATAATCCAATCCCCTCCGCCCCAAAGTCCCTGGCCATCCTGGCGTCCTGAGGAGTATCCGCATTGGTGCGAACACCGAGGGTGCGAACCTCATCAGCCCACTCCATCAGGGTCTTATAATAGAGGTTACGCTGCGGGTCAGCCGGCAGAAGAGCTAAGCTGCCCTGGTAAACTAATCCTCTGGTGCCATTGAGCGTAATCCAGTCACCTTCTTTCAGCACTCTGCCATTAACCTTGAGCTGGCCCTTAGTCACATCTATATTCAGGTCTGTGCAACCAACGATGCAACATTTACCCCAGCCCCTGGCTACCAGAGCGGCATGGCTGGTCATGCCCCCGGTAGCGGTGAGAATAGCCTCAGCCGCATGCATACCATGAACATCTTCCGGACTGGTCTCACTACGCACTAAGATGACTTCCTTCCCCTGCTCTGCCCAGGATTGAGCATCATCAGCCGTAAAGACAATCTGTCCGTGAGCACCACCAGGTCCGGCCGGAAGTCCTTCAGCAAGCTTTACCGCACTGGCTTCCTCCTTGGGGTCGAGCATGGGATGGAGGAGTTCGTCCAACTGTTCTGGTCGAACCCTGAGAAGAGCCTCCTCTTTGGATATGTTAGCCTCTTCACACATATCCACAGCCATTCTGACAGCGGCTGTACCATTACGTTTCCCTGTCCGAGTTTGGAGCATATACAGCTTTCCTTCCTGGATGGTGAACTCAATGTCCTGCATGTCCCGATAATGTCCTTCTAACTTTCCCCGGATGTCATCAATCTGCCGG
>JAUWHM010000119.1 GCA_030605915.1 Nitrospirota bacterium
GCCTGCCAATCTAAGAAGTGACTCATCTAATTTCCCTCTCTGCTCACCAACTGAGAGCATCCAGACAAGCGTATGCGGAAAGATTCTGGATTTTCCCATTGGCTTGGTCACCCTCTCTCCTTCATTCACTCCCCTGGCCATCTCCTGGGAGGCTACCTCAATGAGTCTATTTGAAGATGCTGTTCCTGCCAGTTCCAGAGCATTCAGCATTGGAACTCCAGCCTGGAGAAGGATGCCAAGCGTTCGGCAGAAGTTCCCAATGGCTGTATTCCTGATGAAGGGACCAAAGAGAGGTAGTTTAAGTTTCAGCCTATCAAGTGCAAGGCTACCAGCCTTGCTTCTTGCCAGCCAGGATTTCAGTAACCAAATCAGGCCTATTAAAGCGAGGACGCCGATGAGCAGGTGAGGAAAGCGGTAGCGCAATTCAAGTATTAATCTCGTCGAGAATGGAAGCTCCTGCCCCATTTCCTTGAACATCTCAGCAAAGGTTGGAATAACGAATTTTGCCAAGAAAGTTAGGATACCAATGGCTACCACGATAATCAGGAAAGGATAGATAAGAGCCTCTTTAACCTTCTTCTGCAGCATAGCCGTTGACTGAGTGTGGTCAGCCAATTGGCTGAGAATGCCGGGGAGGTTGCCGCTTTTCTCTCCGGCTCTAATCATGGTCAGGTAAAATTTAGAGAAGACAGCGGGATGCCTGGAGAGGGCTTCAGTGAAAGAGGTTCCTTCTTCCACATCTTTTCTAACCTGGTCAATAACGCTCTTGAATCTTCCACTTCTCATATCCCGGGAGAGAGCCTGTAAACTTGGCACTAAAGGTAAATCAGTATTTATCATTGAGGCTAACTGGCGATTGAAGAGCATTAAGTCATCCAGCGTAACTCTTTTCTTGTGACCCAGGAGTGTAAACTCTCCTTCCCTTATTCTTTTTACTGAAGATACCTGCAGTCCCTTGGCTCCCAAGCTCATCACCACTTCCCGGGGGCTACTGGCTTCAACAGTGCTAATATCTTCTCTTCCTTCTTTATCTACCGCTTTATACTCATAGCGTGGCATCTTATCCCCCTCCAAGTTCTAATATAGTAGCAAGCGTGCCGAGGTAAAATTTTATGACGATGCAGGCAACGGTTAAACCAACGATAATAGTCATTACCGTCTAATCTTTTCTGCATATTTTTTACCGTATAGGAAATTATAAATTTCCCATACGATAGTAAGTTGCGAGGCGATAGCCGAGCTAACTTGTTATCCCATCTCTTAAATACTACCAATAATTCTCTCTAGAGTCAAGCCAATTTTTTTGCCTTGTTTTTCTTTGACAGAGCCATATTTTTATGGTAATATTAAGAACAGCAAGACAGGATGAGACTTTATAGAAGCTTATGTTGTGTGGCTTCAAAAATTAGAAGGGTAGAAAAGCATGGCTGTTAGTGGACAAGGTGAATTTAGTGATCGTTTAAAAGCCCTGGTCAAAGAATACAGAACGCTGTGTCTATGGTTCATACGAGAGGATTTTTTCCCCCGCACCCGCCAGGACGCTCTCCGTGTGCTTAAGTACATAGAGAGGCGTGGGGATCGAAAAGGCTTCGTGGAAGCCCGGGAGTTGAGGATATGGCTCTTACATCATTTCAATGTGAGATTTGCCGATTAATTGCTGCCAATCGAATTGAGCAGGGTGAAAGCTATGTGGCAGGCGGTGTTGCCCTGAATACACTCATGGGAACCTCTCGCATTTCCAGAGATATAGATTTGTTCCATGACACAGATGAGGCACTCCGAGCCACATGGAATATTGACAGGGCTTTGCTAACCCGGAATCAGTTTAAGATAAGCATCATGCGAGAGATGCCCTCATTTATCGAGGCTATTGTCAGCAAAGGGAATGAAAGCGTTTTGATGCAATGGGCCCGTGACAGTGCCTACAGGTTCTTTCCACTGGTGGAGAATGAAACTTTTGGTCTCACACTTCACCCTTTCGACCTGGCCACAAATAAGGTTTTGGCCCTGACCGGGCGGCTGGAAGTTAGGGACTGGATTGACTTAATAAACTGCCATCACAAAATTCAGCCACTCGGGTATCTTTTCTGGGCGGCATGTGGAAAAGACCCCGGGTTCAGTCCGGCATCACTCCTGGAAGAATCTAAAAGATCCAGCCACTATTCTGCCGATGAAATCTCTGAAGTATCTTTCGACGGGGATGTTCCAGATGCTTCTGCTCTCAACCGAGCATGGCACGGGATGCTCAAAGAATCTGAAACGATCATTGATTTGCTCCCGGCGGAAGAAATAGGTAAATGCGTGCTTGATCCAGACGGGAATTTATTTCGTGCTCGTCCAGAGGCACTGAAATCTGCCTGCCGAAAGCGTGACCTCCAGTTTCATGCCGGCAGCATCCGCGGCGCCCTGCCCCGGATAATCAACCAGCCCGGAATGTGAACGTAAATTTACGCCTTCCTGATTTGTGCACCGGTATACTTATCTCAGACAGAAAGGAAGGTATGAATAAAGCGGGCTAATGGGTTGATGTAATTATGAACTCTGCGGTTTTGATTTATCCTCCTCCAATCTCTAATATGCTCGAAAGTGTGCCGATGTAGAATTTTATGACGATGCAGGCGACGATTAAACCGACGATAATAGTCATTACCGGAGTAATTATCTTGGGAAGGAGGCGCAGGGTATTATCTATTGAATCCTCATACCAGTCAGCCACCCGCTTTAAGGTCTCATCTGTTTTTCCTGTCTGTTCCCCCACTGATATCATCTCCATGACTAAGGGCGGTATCTGAGTAGACTTGCCTAAGGATTCGGTCAGGCTCCTTCCGTGACTGAGTCCCCACTTAGCTTTCTCTATTTCTTCCTGAATGACGATGTTGCCGGTGGTAGAGGCGGCCTGCTCCAAAGCCTTATTCACTGGAATGGCACTGGAAAGCATCAGACTGAGAGTGCGGCAGAACCTAATCATGGCTATCTTTCTGGTCAAACTGCCAATGAGAGGAAGGGAGAGCTTAAAAGAGGCTAAAGCCC
>JAUWHM010000075.1 GCA_030605915.1 Nitrospirota bacterium
GTTTTTTTTGATTTAGGAATTAGGGTAAGGACTTCTTTGGGGCAGATCTCTACGCACTTTCCGCAACCGGTGCATTTATCTTCATCAATAACAGGTAAGTTATTCTCGTCCAAGGTAATTGCTCCAAAGGGGCATTCCTGAACGCAAGTTCCCAATCCAATGCAGCCGTAAGGACAGGCCTTTTCTCCACCAAAAAGAAGATTAGCCACTTGACAGTCTCTAATTCCCTGATAGACATATTTTTCTTTGGCCTGGTCTTTCCCCCCTTGGCAGATGAGGCGGGCTACTTCTTTTTCCCTAACTTTCACCTCTCGACCAAGTAGTCCAGCAATATTTCTCAGAGCTTCTTCTTCAACTAAAACGCAGGAATCTGGTTCAATCTTACCCTCAATTATGGCCGAAGCAACAGCCTGACAGTTGGGAAAGCCGCAGGCTCCGCAGTTTACGCCAGGCAATAGCTCCAGAATCCTCTCTGTTCTGGGATTGACCTTAACGGCGAACTTCCTGGCGGCCAGTCCTAACCCAAGGGCGAATAGGAATCCAAGGCCCGCTAAACTTAAGATTGCTGCTAACATAAAGATATCCTTGCTACGCTCGGAATCTGATACTCTAAAACAGTCCCAGAAATCCCATGAAGGCCAAAGACAACAGCCCAGCCACCACTAAACCGATGGCTGTTCCCTTCATGGCATCGCTGATATCGGCTAGCTCTAACCTTTCCCTGATGCCCGCAAATAGCACGATGGCTAAACCAAAACCAACCCCGGCTCCTAAGCCATGGATGGTCGTCTTTAAGAGACCATATCCTTCCTGAATATTGAGGAAGGCTACCCCTAAGACGGCACAGTTGGTGGTTATTAAGGGAAGGTAAATGCCCAGCGCCTGATAAAGAGTAGGGCTCACCTTCTGGATGACCATCTCTACTAACTGGACCAGGGTGGCAATGACTAAGATAAAGGCAACGATGTATAGATAAAGGAGGTCAAAGGGAACGAGGATGAAATTATAGACGAGCCAAGTAACCAGACTGGCCAATGTCATGACGAAGACAACGGCCATGGACATCCCCACCGCCATCTCCACCCGATGAGAGACACCTAAATATGGACATATTCCCAGGAAGCGAGTCAGGACAAAGTTATTAACTAAGATAGCACTGAAGAAGAGAATAAAGATTTCACCCATTAGCTTGGCCTCTCTTTACTTATTCTATTCATCAATCCCAGGAGAAGCCCTAAACTGATGAAAGCTCCTGGAGGCAAAACCATTACCAGGAAGGGCAAATAACCTTCTCCGAAAAGGCTGACACCAAAGATGGCGCCAGCGCCAAGGATTTCCCGGATACTTCCCAGGACGATAAGGGATAGGGTAAAACCAATTCCCATTCCTAGGCCATCTGCTAATGAACTTAAAACTGGATTCTTGGAAGCGAAGGCTTCTGCCCGACCAAGAATAATGCAGTTGACCACAATAAGGGGAAGGAACAGTCCTAATTCCTTATGTAGCTCAAAGTAGAAACCTTCCATAATCATGTTCACTATGGACACGAAGGAAGCAATGATGACGATGAAGGAGGGAATTCTCACCCGGGTAGGAATGAATTTGCGAAGGGATGATATAACTAAATTTGAGCAAACGAGCACCACTGCCGTTGCCAATCCCATTGCCACTCCATTTATAGCCTGGGTGGTGACGGCCAGGGTAGGGCAGATACCGAGGACGAGCCTGAAGATGGGATTCTCCTTCCAGAGCCCTTTCGCCAGTTCTTTAAGCAAATTATTCCTCCTTCGCCAACTTTTCAAGTATTTCCCAGCCAGAGCGACCTTTTAAGATTTCCTCTTTCTCCTCAGAGAAAAGTTTTAGTGTCTTCTCCACTGCCTGGCATACTCCCTGAGGAGAGATGGTTGCTCCAGAAATAGCATCAATTTCTCCTCCGTCCTTTCGCACCTTAATCTTATTCTCGGCTGACTTACACTTAAACCGGTTCCGGAAAAAGGCTTCCGTAATCTTGGCTCCCAAGCCAGGTGTCTCCTTATGGTCAACGATCTCAATTCTTGTTATAACCCCTTTCCTATTTAGCCCCACTATAACCTCAATGTCGCCCCCGTAGCCTTTACCACAGCATTTAATAGCTGCGCCGAAGATATTCTCATTCATCCTACCTCTATAAACCGGCACCTTACTTTCCTCAAATTGAAGTTCCTTCTTTTCAATTACTAATTCGCCTTTTAGCTCTTTAATCTTCTTCTCAATTAAAAGGACATTTTTAACTGCCTTCAGTTCATATTCCCTTCTTGCCTTTTGAATCCTGTCGTCGGTTAGCTGGTGCGTCAGAGATAAGGCGCAAGCAGCTATTAGTGTGATGAGAGTTAGAACCAGAACCAATCTTCCTATCTCACGCATTCTTTCTTCCATCCCCAAATTTTCTTAGCTTGGTCCAGCGGTCAATTAAGGGTGTTGCCCCATTCATCATTAAGATGGCAAAAGAGACTCCCTCAGGAGACTTGCTGAAGAGCCGGATGGCTATGGTAATCAGTCCACAGCCTACGGCAAAGATGAGCTGCCCCTTCCTGGTTACCGGTGAAGTGACCATATCGGTGGCCATAAAGAAAGCTCCTAAGATTAGTCCGCCGGTCAGAAGATGGAATAGGGGACTGGCATATTCAACTGGATTTAGGAGCCAGAAAATGCTACTTACCAGAACCACCGTCCCCACAAAGGGAATGGGAATGTGCCAGGAAATATGCTTCCTCCAAAACAGGAAGATGGCTCCCACGAGAAGAGCCAGAGTGGAGACTTCTCCAATGCATCCTCCAATGTTTCCCCAGAAGGCATCCCAGAGGGGGACCTGGGAGGTAGCTGCCCCGGCCCCTTCCTTCAAGAGACCAAGAGGGGTAGCTCCGGTGAGGACATCGACGCTGCGGAATAGCCCCGGGGTTGGCTTTGGCCAGGTGGTCATCAAATTAGGCCAGGAGATGAGTAGAATCACCCGACCAACTAAAGCCGGGTTGAAAGGATTATTTCCTAATCCTCCGAAGACCTGCTTGCCCAGGGCAATGGCAATTGCCCCTCCTACCCCGGCCAACCATAAAGGAACTCCAGAAGGAAGATTGAGAGCAAGCAATAATCCCGTCAAAGCGGCGCTCCCGTCGTCAACAGAGATCTTTTTCTTGCAAAGCTTCTGAATGATGGCTTCGGTCAGCACAGCGGTAGCAGTTGAGGTGAGAATAACGGTTAAAGCTTTCCAGCCGAAGATATAGATTCCCAATAAGGTGGTTGGCCCGAGAGCCAGGACCACCTCCCACATAATCCTCCTTACCCTAAGACTGTCTCTTATGTGGGGAGGGACAGAGACAATCAGTCTCTCGTTATTGAGATTTCTTTTTTGTAAGTTCGCTTTTTGCATACTTTATCCATTGGACCAGTGGTATCCTGGCCGGGCATCCGTAGGCACAGGCTCCACACTCAATACAGTCAAGGGCACCGTAACCCTTAGCTTCGTCGAACCGACCCCGCTTGGCGTAGAGAGAAATCATATTGGGCATGAGGTAAAGAGGACAGGACTGGATACATTTTCCGCATCGAATGCAGGTTATTTCCTCATCTCCCAGAGCATCTGTGAGGACAAGGATTCCAGAAGTTCCTTTGATAACTGGAACCTCGGCTGTGAACTGAGCCAGACCCATCATCGGTCCACCGATAATTATCTTTCCTTGCTGTCCATTAAAACCGCCGCATTCCTCAATGAGGTCCGAGATGGGTGTCCCAATTCTTACCCGCAGATTCTTAGGCTCCTTAACCCCAGGGCCAGTTACCGTAACCACTCTCTCCACCAGGGGTTTACCTGAGACCACTGCCTCCAAGCAGGAAAAAGCTGTCCCCACATTGCTCACCAATACTCCCACATCGAAGGGTAGACCTCCGGAAGGGACTTCTCTTCTTAGGATGGCTTTAATTAACTGTTTTTCTCCTCCCTGAGGATACTTGGTCTTAAGAACCTTCATCTGGATATTTGGCTCGCCCTTAACCTCCCTCCCCATAGCCGAAATTGCTTCCCACTTATTGTCTTCAATTCCTATATAGCCATTTTTTACCCCGAGGGTGGCCATCAAAATCCTGAATCCTTCCAAAATCTCCCTTGGCCTCTCCACCATCAATCTATAATCACAGGTCAGGTAAGGCTCACATTCAGCCCCATTCAGGATATAGGCATCTATCTTCTTTCCCTTGGGTGGAGATAACTTAACATGGGTGGGAAAGGCAGCTCCTCCCAGTCCGACAAGGCCAGCTTCCCTGATGGTTTCTCTTATCTCTTCCGGGCTCAAGGTCTTCCAGTCAATCCTCTCCCTAGGGGGGAGAGGGTACGGTGAAGCAGTATTGGCCAAAGGCCGATAGGGTGAGGGGCCATCTTGACCTTCTAACCACTCATCCTTCCCATCTGACTGGATGACCAGAGAGGTTGTATCTAATCCTAAGGGGTAGGGTAGGGGCTTAATTTCTGTCACTTCTCCGGAGATGGTAGCGTGAACGGGAGCTGAGACGAAGGCCTTTGCCTCGCCTATCTTCTGGCCAACTCTTACTCGATCGCCCTTTGAAACTAAAGCTTCACAGGGAGCCCCCGTGTGCTGGATGAGTGGAATGATGACCCTTTCCGGAATCTTGGCTTCTTCTATCCTCTTATCCCTGGTCGCCTCCTTTGAGCTTGAAGGATGAACCCCACCAGGAAATGTTAAGGTTTTCATTTACCCCTAAACTCCTTATTCTGACAATAAGATACCACGAAGCGTGAGAATTGAAAAGGATTTTTTGTTTTTGGGGTCATAAATATAGACGAAAGACACTAAATGAGATAGCCAATTTCTATGGTAAAATAGGGGATACAGGGGTAAGTCAGTTGTGCATGAGATTAGAAAGAAAAAGAAAGGGGGGATTGGCAATTAAACATCTTAATAAATCAATTAGAGAAGGAAATAAATGTGGAATGTGGAGATCTGACCCCTAAAAATCGCTCCTATTAAAGATTGAAGCTAATTCATATTTATGGCGAGCTAAATTTTCTCTTGCGCCTTCAAGTCTATCTACTAAAGCAATTACCTTAACAATCTTGCAATTAGCTTTCTTTACTTCCTTAATTGCTTTTAAGGCCGAACTGCCTGTTGTCATAACGTCATCAATAATAACAACTCTTGAATTTGGTTTTAAGGGAGTTCCTTCAATATATTTCTGCATACCATGTTTTTTCCCTTTTTTTCTAACTATGAAAGTGTGGACAGGTTTATGATTAAGATAGCTAATAGCAGCTATTGCTCCTAAGATGGGATCTGCCCCAATTGTTAATCCACCTATAGCATCAAATTTCTCACCTTTTAGCGTATTTAAAAAAATCTTAGCTGTTAAATAAGCACCTTCTGAATTCAGGGTTACTTGTTTAGCATCTATATAAAAATCACTTATTTTCCCGGACGATAATTTTATCTTTCCAGAACTAAATGCATCTTTTTTTAGAAGTTTTAAAAGACGCTTTTTATCTTTTTCTACCATTATAATCCACTATTTCAAATATTTCTTAAAATCATCTGACTTGGGCACCTCCCCGGACCACCTTATCTTCTCCTCTCCATCGTTTTCTATGACCGTTGTGGGGATTTTCCCCACTCCATAATAAGCAGACTCAGCCAAACCATCCACTGCATCCATATCATAAAAGCTGACTTTGACTTTATCAGAGACATTCCACTTCCTCATGAAGTGGTTAAACTTATTTTTTGTCGTCTGACACTTAGCACAATTTTTCTTACCAAATATCTTAATTTCCATCGTGCAATTAACCCGTGTGGAGTTTCGGTCTTTGTGCCTTTGCGGATTCTTTCTTGCAGTATAGGAAAGTATACGGTGAAGCAGTACTGCCTTCGGCTGTAAAACGCACTTTCCTAACTACTGAAAATTCCTATCAGTAAGAAACGGTTACGGTAAAGCACGGTGAAGCAGTGCCGATTCTCAGGCAGTACTGCCCTAAAGGGGCTGTATGACGAACGATCCTAAAGGACTGCAAAAAGCCTGAGTGAGGAATTTTCTTGAACATCAATGAATAGCGTAATCTCCCTTGTGGCGGTCTTTGAGTTCACCGATTTTGGAGAGGTTCCAGTTGTTTACTCTACTGAAGTAGCCGACGATGCGAGTGATGCCGTGGGTGTTCTTGCTACCGCAATATTGGCAGGTATCGGTTAGGCCGCGCATGTTGCGGCGGCAGTCGTCGCAGACAGTAAACTCAGGGGAGATGGCCAGCTGGGCGGCCTGGGTATTTTCCCAGGTCTTACGGACTAAGTTAAGGATGCTGGAGGCCGATGGCTTCTCTTCTCCCACAAAGGCATGGAGGATGGCTCCAGATTCAATCAAAGTGTGGAAACGGCTCTGCTTCTCAATCCGCTCCGTCAGACTAATGGGAGCATCGGCCCGGAAGTGAATGCTATTGGTATAGTAGTTCTCATCGTTATCAATGTCGCCTTTGACCACATTAGATGCCTCTGGATATTCCCGCAGGTCTACCTTAGAAAGTCTTCTGGTGGCCGATTCAGCCGGAGATTCCTCTAAGGCTACCTGCAGATTGTGTTTCTCTTCATACTCCTTCGCCTTCAAATTCATAAAAGAGATTATTCTGACGCCAAGCTTATAGGCCTCATCGTCCTCGTGCAGCTCTTTACCGATCAGGTGTTGAACACATTCGTTGAGACCAATGATCCCCATTATATAAGTAGACTTATCCAGGTCAATGTAAGGCCTTCCATCTTTAGCAATTTTGCCTACCTCCCACATGGGCATATTGGGAGCACTCATCAACTGGGCGATAAATTTCTTCTTCTCCAGATGGGCCTTCATAGCTATGTCCATGGCCCTGGCAATCTCATCATAAAGTTTATCCACCTTTCCCTTCCCGACCCGGTAAGCAGCCTGAGGAAGGTTTATGGTCACATTCTGGAATCCACAGAAGCGCATACTCTCTGGATGTTCAATCATATAGTTATCTCTGATCCGCGTCCTCAATCGACAACAAGCAGAAAGTGTCACCTCATCCCTATCAAAGACAAAGTAAGGGGTTCCATTCTCACTGGCAACCTGACAGGCATATTCCAATAACTCATACTGCTTCGGGTCATCAAAAGCCTCCTGAGAGATATGAAGATCGCACTTGGGGAAAGCAAACACGTTGCCGTTTCTGTCCCCGGCTCTCCAGACATCTAACATTGCCCGGGTGAACCGCCTGGATTCCTCCTCATACTCTCCATAGGATTTCCCAGTGTACTTTCCTCGAGGACCGATGGCCGGAACCTTCCTCAGATAGCTTGGGATTCCTAAGTGGACATTAAAGTCAAGGAAGAGCGTCTGACCACCACGAGAAAATGCATTTTGAGAGCCGCTGAAGATGAGATATTGAGCCTCCT
>JAUWHM010000097.1 GCA_030605915.1 Nitrospirota bacterium
ATCTAATTAAGGCTGGTGATACCATCCGGGTCAAGGAGAAGAGCAAGAAAATCAAGGAGATCATGGAACTCACTAAGGAAAGGGAGGTGCCCAGTTGGCTGGAGACGGATAGAAGGGGTTTGGCAGGGACGGTGGCTAAGACTCCTTCCCGAGAGGAGATAGCCGTTCCTATTCAGGAAAAACTAATTGTTGAGCTTTTATCAAGATAAGAGAATCTTTATGGAGGTAGAGAATGAGTCCGAAATGGAGAGGACTGGAGCTTCCTAAGAAATTGAGCTGGGATGAGGAGACTCAAAGCCCCATCTATGGAAAGCTTATTGCTGAACCCCTGGAGCGAGGTTATGGAGTGACGGTGGGGAATGGTCTGCGCCGAGTTCTCCTCTCCTCCCTGGAAGGGGCCGCCGTCACCTCGGTGAGGATCGAAAGTGTTCTACATGAGTTCTCCACCATCCCCGGGGTGAGAGAGGACGTTACCGAGATAATCCTCAATCTGAAGCAGCTTCTTATCAGACTTCATGGCCGGGAGCCAAGAACACTCTGGATTAAAGCCAGGGGAGAGAGGGAAGTGAGAGCCGCTGATATCATTAAGGACAGTCAAGTAGAAATCCTGAATCCCAATCTCCATCTTGCTACCCTGAACAAGGAAGCCAAGTTAGGGATGGAGGTAGAAGTGGGTTTAGGGAAAGGATATGTCTCGGCCGAGAAGAATAAGAAGGAGGACCAACCCATCGGGGTCATTCCCGTCGATTCCATATTCAGTCCAGTAAGGAAGGTGAGTTACAATGTGGAGAATACCCGGGTGGGCCAGGAGACTGATTACGACCGACTGATTTTAGAGGTCTGGACTGATGGAACCATCTCTCCTCAGGAGGCAGTGGAGAAGGCGGCTGAAATTATGAAGAAACATTTCGCCATGTTCGTTTCTCCCGAGGAGGAAATTGAGAAAGAGGTGGAGGATCTGAGCGAAGAGGAGAAGAAACGACGGGAGTGTCTGAAGATGAATGTGTCTGAACTGGAGCTCTCCGTGCGGGCAGCCAATTGCTTTAAGGAGGCTGAGATTGAGACGGTCACGGACTTGGTTCAAAAGACGGAAGCGGACATGTTAAAGTATCCTAATTTTGGGAAGAAGTCCCTGTCTGAGGTAAAAGAAATTTTGGCTGAGATGGGGCTCTCCTTTGAAATGAAACTACCCGAATAATATGCGGCACCGAAAAGCAGGTCGGAAATTAGGGCGAACCAGCAGCCACCGAAAAGCGCTACTCCGTAATTTGGTTCGGGCCCTCTTTGAGCATGAGCGGATAAAGACGACAGAGGCCAAGGGGAAGGAACTCATCTCTTTGGCCAATAGGCTGATGAGCTTAGCCAAAAGAGGGGATCTCAGAGCCCGGCGTCAGGTCGCCGAGCTCATAACAGATAAGGAGCTCATCTCCAAACTCTTCAATGACATTGCCCCTCGTTTGACGGAAAGGAGAAGTGGCTATACCCGCCTGCGGAGGCTTTCTCCCCGTCCGGGCGATGCGGCCTCTTTAGTCTTGATTGAGTTAGTGGAAAGGCGAGAAGAGAAAGAAAAGGGCAAAAGGAAGAAGAAAGAGAAAAAGAGCTAATAATTTAGCTTTGGCAGAATTTAGCAAGGGTTCCATTTAGCTAAACAAACCAGCCTCCACATTAAGAGGGCCATTTCGAGGGAAGAGCTTAAATTGTAGTTTGGCCGATTGATGAAGTTGCCCAGTTGAATAAATCGAGGGACTGAGAATGTACGAAGAATATTGGGGTTTGAAGGAGAAACCGTTTGAAAATACTCCCGATCCCCATTTCCTTTATCAGTCTCCTCAGCATGAAGAGGGACTATCAAGGCTACTTTATGTTGTCCAGCAGCGCAAGGGAGCCGGGATGTTGACAGGAGTTTTTGGGTGTGGCAAGACCCTTCTGAGCTGGGCCCTCTTGAACGAACTTGACAGAGATAGATATAGGCTCGCCCTGATAACTGACCCCCAGGTCTCCCCCATAGAGCTTCTAAGGTCAATTGCTCACGCCCTTGGAGCAGGAGAAATTCCTCTCCAAAAGACAGACCTTCTCATAATTATTAAGAGTATCCTCACCAACAACATGAAAGATGGCAAAGATTCCGTCGTTATCATAGACGAGGCGCATGTCATTGATGATAAAGATGTCTTTGAGCAGATAAGGCTCTTGCTGAATTTACAACTTCAAACCAGGTTTCTCTTAACAATACTGCTACTGGGGCAACCCGAGTTAAGAAATAAGATTGATGCCAACAAACAATTAGCCCAGAGGATAGCTATGGGGTATCACCTGGATCCCTTGAGTGAGGAGGAGACCTCAAGTTACATATCCCATCGGTTGAATATTGCTAAAGCGCAAAAGCCCATTTTTACTGATGAGGCAGTTAAGCTTATCTTTCAGGATTCTGGAGGCATCCCAAGAAGAATAAATCAAATCTGTGATATGGGTCTTTTTACAGGATATGCTAAAAAGGTTGAGGCAGTAGATGAAAAGATTATTCAAGAGGCAATGGATGGCTTAGGAATGCGAGCGAGGGTAATAGTAAATGGCTGATACGAGGGAGTGAAGACATGCCAGCTCTTTCCTGGATAGTTGTTGGAGTAGGTGTTGCGTTGCTCATCATAGCCATTGTTCTTGGCTTGAGGAAGCGATAGAGATAAACACTGCTCTGGTTGCTTTGGCCCTCTTGATTTGGGCTCTTACCTTTTACCGTCACTGACCCCAATGATAACATTACCTCTTATGCTTATGATGTAGTCAATAGACTGATTGAGGTAACTGACCCACTGAATGCTATCACCAGCTACAGATACGATAAAGAAGGGAAATACATCTAGACACAGAGCATGGGAAGAATCAGGTCTTACTGAAGAATATGGCTATAATCCCTGGGAGGAGACATGGAGGGAGGATAAGCAGGCCTGCGGAACCCGCACCACAACGTCAGTAGAGGCATTTATTATTAAACCAAGCCGAGGTATAATGATGAGCAAAATAACCGTATGGATGGTCGTGGGTCTGGTATCAGTGCTTCTTACTAGCTGTGGCGGAACTAGCCAGACAGTGGAAGAATTATATAAGAAGGCATGTAATGAATTCTATAAGGAGCTTGGACGAGAGTTAAAGAAATCCGAATCTTGGGCCAATAGAAATTCAGATACATGGTTTACCGATGTTAAAGAAAAAGGTTTTAATGCAGCGCCTAAAAAAGATGCATTAACTGTGTTATTAAAAAAACTGAACCGCTTAATTAGTACTTATCCGAGTAGCGAATGGGCAGACGATGCGCAATTATTAAAGGCAGTTCTATTAGATTCTGACCCTGAGAGGCAAATAGCTGAATACCAAAAATTTGTTAAAAATTACCCAGACGCTAAACTTGAAGATTGGACAATAAATAATGGCAAATTTTGGTGTCCTTCCCATATCAAAGAAATCACTCCAGTTAGATACGCCCAGTCACAGATTGCTTTTATATACAAGGACTCTTTAAAAGATTATGCGCAGGCGATCAATGAATACAGCAACTTAATCGAAAGTTACGAAAGAGAGCCAAAGTTAGCTGATATAGCCATAGGAGAATTGGTACTTACATATCATTACTTAAAAGAATGTTATGAAGAGCTGGAAGAGACTGCCAAGATAAGAGCCATAAGTGATAAAATAGAGAAACGGAAAGAAGAGATAAGAAGTAGAGGGGAGAAAGGAGAAACAGCAAAATCTTCTCCTCAAATTTAACTCTCTACCTTTTATCAACTCTACCCTTTCGGTCGTAAAAGGGGATGTTTTCTTTATCTCCAAAAGCTGAGGTAACTCCCTCAGCTTTTTTTATTGTCCAAAACTATTGGTAGGACTGAGGCAGGCGCGGTCGGGCATTCCTGACTGCCTGCACCCGCTTGGGCGGGTGGCAATCGGCAGCCAGTGATGATTAAACTCAGGTAGCATGGTCAGGCTCCTTTCCCCAGCCAGCATCAGTTTGTGACAATGTCATCGTCCTCATTATAGCAACGGGGGTAGCCTGCCTTGCCCCTAAGTTGCCCTTTTTATCGTTTTATCTTCATTCCAATGGTCTTCTTCCTTTTCTTCCTCCTGGGTAATGCGAATCTTGGGAATATATATGATAAAGACATTCATGGATGAGGTTGATTACAGATCTAAGCCAGGAGTGGGGAATATCCTGACGATGGTTAAGTACTTACCAAAGAATAAGGAGGAAAGCGAGGTGAAAGAGAATGGCTGAGAAAGTGGCTAATGTTGGAATAAAGAAGGAGCTATGACATCTTTACTTCATTGATAAGAAAGGCGACATCTCCAGGGCCAAGATGGCCCGTGGTGGGAGGAAGAGAAAGAAGAGAAGGAGATAACCAAAGTGCTGTAAATTTGAATGGACATATTTTTATTGACATCCGCTCCCTTTCTGCTATACTAAACTCAGCTAGGCTGGTGAAATGGACAAACAACAGTAAAGCAAAAGGAATATAATTTATGGCGGTTCGTTTCCACCCTCATGCACAGGAACGTATGAGGGAGCGTGGGGCTATACTATGAGATTCACTTATGATCCTCGTTATAATATTGCCTACATCCGATTTCATGAGAAGGTCGCTGATGTAGAAACAATCCGAATCAGCGATGAGTTGGTAGTGGATATGGCTTCGGATGGAACGATTTATGGTATCGAGCTGTTAAACGCAAATGAACAAATGAAACGTGAGGACATGGGTAACCTTTTGGTTATCAATGAAGCAACTGGCGAGAAGACCGAGATGCCACTGTCTATTGGTTAACAGAAAAGGTTATAAGTTCATTAATCCCTTTCCAGATACCCCAATTTCATATTTTGCCAGAATATTTTCCCCTTAGAACAGAAATCCTTATTTACTTGCCAAGATGAGAAGGATGAAGTATACTATTCCCTGAGATGCATTATTCTCTTTTCCATTTTCAGGGGATGGACATCATCTTGGCTTTGGGCCTATTTCTCTTGCTGGGCTTTCTCGGGGGGAGATTAGCCAACTGGCTCAAACTTCCAGCAGTAACGGGTTACATCGTCGTTGGCTTAATCATTGGTCCCCACGTCCTGAGGCTTGTATCTGAAAGTATCATTAAGGACCTTTCCTTCCTTACCAATTTAGCCCTTGGACTTATTGCGGTGACTATCGGAGGGAGACTGAGCCTTCACGGTCTGAGGAGATTGGGAAAAACCATTACTTATATAACTATCGCTCAGGGGATGGCATGTTTCCTGGCAGTTTCTTCTTCCGTCTTTCTCCTCTCACTTCTCCTCCCTGATTTCTGTGGATTGCCCGCCGAGCATGCAATAGTAACTTTCGTCCTCCCTGTGGCTCTCCTCCTGGGAGCCATTGCCACAGCCACTGCTCCGGCGGCCACCATTTCTGTCATCAACGAATGCAAGGCTAAGGGTCC
>JAUWHM010000048.1 GCA_030605915.1 Nitrospirota bacterium
CAGATCTCCAGCCGCACTGATTCCAGCCGGCCCTGATCCGACCACTGCCACTTTGCCTCGAGCTGCTGGAGGGAGGGAAGAGACCTGAATTATTCCTGACTCCCGCTCCTTGTCGGAGACGAATCTCTCCAAGTTGCCAATGGCTACTGGCTCTCCCTTCTTGCCCAGAATGCAGGTGCGCTCACACTGGTCCTCAGCCGGACATACCTGGCCACAGACGGCCGGGAGGCAACTGGATTCCTTGACCTTGAGGGCAGCCTCGGCGTAATCCCGTTTTAGAATGAGTTTGATAAAGGCAGGAATATCTATGTTCACCGGACAACCTTCACGGCAAGGAGCCTTCTTACACTGAAGACAACGCTTGCTTTCCAGCAGAGCTTGTTCCTCTGTGTAACCGAAGGACACATCATTGAAGTTTCTTATTCGCTGTCGGGGGTCCTGCTCTCCTAATCTCTGGCGGGGTATATGTCCCTTTGAATCTTCTTTTATCACCTCAATATGGCAGAGTCCAGGCGACGGCTCCAAATCTACTCCTCCTGATTTTCTCTCCCTGTCGTAAATGCTCAGCCGTCTGGCTAACTCATGGAAATCCACCTGATGACCATCAAACTCCGGTCCATCCACGCAGGTAAATTTAGTCTCACCTCCTACCGTCACTCGACAACCACCGCACATTCCTGTTCCGTCTACCATAATCGGGTTGAGGCTGACTATCGTCTTAAGGCGATAGGGTCTGGTGAGATCTGAGATAGCTTTCATCATCAGGACCGGCCCGACCGCTACCACCAGAGCAATCCGCTTATCTTTCTCTATTATGTTCTTCAAAATGTCAGTGGGAAACCCGTGATACCCGAGGCTTCCATCGTCAGTGGCTATCTCCAGATGGTCGCTTATTCCTTCCATCTCCTCACGCATGATCAGAAGGTCGCTGCGTCTCGCGCTAATTATGGAGATAACTCTATTTCCCGCTTCTTTGATCGCCCTGGCAATAGGGTAGACCAGGGCTATTCCCAATCCCCCTCCTACACAGGCTACCGTGCCGAACCTCTGGATGTGAGTGGGTACTCCCAGAGGACCAATAACATCGGAGATGGAATCTCCTTCTTGCATTTCGGCCATCTGCCTGGTAGTCTCTCCCACCGCCTGGAATATTAAAGTTATGGTGCCGGCTTCACGGTCGGCCTCTACCACCGTGAGAGGAATCCTCTCTCCCCTCTCATCCAGCCGCACGACTATGAACTGGCCTACCCTCCTTTTACGGGCTATCTCTGGCGCTTCTACCTCAAAGCGGAATATATCCTCTGACAACTGCTTCTTTCTGACTATCTTATACATATTTCTCCAATTGGCGACCTCTAATCAGTACGGTGAAACACCGCCAGAGGCAGTGCCGTTAGGCAGTACTGCCTTCGGCTGTATGCCGAAACTTTAATTTCACTTCCGGAAATCGTTGATCATTCGCAAAGCATGACTGGCCACACCCTCAGCAGTAAACCCGAATTTCTCAGCCAGTACATTGTAAGGAGCAGAGGCGCCAAACTGCTCTACGGTTATAACATCACCGAACTGTCCAAGGTAACGGTGCCAGCCTTGTGAACGGCCGGCCTCAATCGCTAAGCGAAGGGGCCCTGCGGAAGGAATTACGCTTTCTTTATATTCTTCAGGCTGGATATCAAAAATTTCCCAGCTTGGCATACTCACTACCCGGGCAGTCCTTCCCTGAGCAGCGACCAGATCCTGGGCCTCAAGGGCAATATGAACCTCGGAACCAGAGGCAATGAGAATTATATCCGGGGACTGAATATCCCAACCGGAGATAATATAGGCGCCCCGGCGTAGCCCCTCTGCCGGGGCCAGACGGGTTCTATCCAAAATGGGGAGATTCTGCCTGCTCAGGATGAGCGCCACTGGGCCTTCCTGCCTCTTAAGAGCGACCAGCCAGGCGACTGCCGTCTCGGTGGCATCAGCCGGTCGAATCACAGTCATATTAGGAATAGTCCGCAGCGCCGCTATATGCTCCACCGGTTGGTGAGTTGGACCATCTTCCCCCACGAAAATGCTATCGTGCGTATACAGGTATATTACCGGGCATCTCATCATCGCTGCCAGCCGGAGGGAAGGTCTCATGTAATCAGAGAAGACAAGGAAGGTGCTCCCGTAGGGAATCAGCCCCCCGTGCAGGGACAGGCCGTTCAGGATAGCTCCCATAGCATGTTCCCTTATGCCGAAGTGGAGATTCCGGCCGGAGAAATCACCCTGCTTTATGGAAGAAAATTTCTTCATTATGGTTTTGGTAGAAGGGGCAAGGTCGGCAGAGCCACCGATGAGATTGGGCAGTTCTTCGGCCAGTGCCTGGAGAACTTCTCCTGAAGCACTTCTGGTGGCAGTGGACTTTCCAGCCTTAAATTGTGGAATCTTCTCCTCGAGGTCATCCGGGAGCTTTCTCTCCATGAATTTAGCCCACAACTGTGCTTTTTCTGGAAAGGCTTTACGCCAGGAAGAAAAAAGCTCCTTCCACAGTGATGCTTTCTTCTCCAGTTCCCTTCGACGACAATCGAAAAGAGACCTTACCTCCTGAGGGACAAAGAACAGAGGTTTTAGAGGAAAACCGAGGTTCTTCTTGGTCAGCTTTACCTCGTCCTCTCCGAGTGGTTCTCCGTGAGCCTTAGCTGAATCCTGTTTGCCCGGGCTTCCTTTAGCAATATGGGTATGAGCGATAATTAAGCTGGGTCTATGTCTTTCCTCCTTTGCTGTCCGCAGTGCTCGTCTCATTTCCTCATGGTCATGGCCATCTATCTCTAACACCTGCCAGCGGTAGGCTTCGAATCGCTTGCCCACATCTTCACTGAAGGCAAGCTCCGTCGAGCCCTCAATGGTTATCTTATTATCATCGTAGATGTAGATAAGTTTCCCCAGTCCCCAGTGGCCAGCTAACGAGGCCGCCTCAGATGATACTCCCTCCATCAAGTCCCCATCGCTAACCAGGCCGTAAGTGAAATGGTCTACAATTTCATACCCCGGCTCATTAAAATGCGCAGCCATGACTCTTTCTGCCAGAGCCATTCCCACACCATGTCCGAAACCCTGGCCGAGGGGTCCAGCCGTTGTCTCAACTCCAGGGGTATGACCAAATTCTGGATGCCCGGGGGTTCTGCTGCCCCACTGCCGGAACTGCTTAAGCTCCTCCAGCGGCAGGTCGTAACCAAATAGATGTAAAAGTGAGTAAAGAAGCATTGAGCCGTGTCCGGCAGAAAGGACGAATCTATCCCGGTCTGGCCAATGGGGGTCCTCCGGGTTGTGCTTGAGGAAATCCATCCAGAGAACGTAAACGAAATCTGCTGCCCCCATGGGAAGCCCAGGATGACCAGAATTAGCTTTCTGGACAGCATCCATGGAAAGAGCTCTTATCGTATTAACAGCTAATTCCTCTAATTCCTTTGTAATCGGTCCAGGTTTTATATCCTTCATCCTTTTTCTCCTCACAGAACGATGAGCAATATTCCCATAACTTTACATCTCCTCCATCTGGTAGCTAAGTTCTCCCCACCCGACATCTTTCGGCAGAGATAATGGCCTTAATTTCCTCTACTGCCTGGGGAAGGTCTCGATTAACTACTGTGTGATGGTAGTGCTTTCGGAAAGCAAGTTCCTCCTTGGCCCGGCGCAGACGCTCCTCGACCTCGCTCTCATCGTCTGTTTTCCTCCTCTTAAGGCGAGAAGCTAAGACCTCAAATGAGGGTGGCAAGAGAAAGATGAGACAAGCAGACTTATATCTTTCCTTGATCTGGAGGGCCCCCTGCACATCTATAGCCAGGAGAATGTCTCGACCAGCGTTTAGAGTCTCCTCTAAGAGCTGGCGTGGTGTCCCGTAACGATGGCCAGAAAAGCGAGCCCATTCAGCCAGTTCATCTCTCTCTATCCTTCCATCAAATTCTTCTTCTGAAACGAAGAAATAATCTCTTCCCTCTTTCTCCCCGGGGCGGGGACGACGGCTGGTCACCGAGATGGAATAAGCAAGGTCGGACAACTCTTTCCGTATCTCCTGACAGACAGTCGTCTTCCCTCCTCCTGAGGGAGAGGAGATGACAAATAAGATTCCTCTTCTCTTCATCCTACTCTCCTCTGGCCACTGTCAAAACAGAAACCTCTTCTGCTCCTGCCCCCTTGAGCACCCGAGCACACTCATTGACGGTGGCCCCGGTAGTAAAGACATCATCAATGAGAAGAATTTTCCTTCCCTCATATTTCTCTCGGTTCCTTACCTCAAAGAGACCCTTGACATTCTTCTCCCTCTCTTTGCGGCTCAATTGAGTCTGAGGTGGAGCGCTTCTTACCCTTCTCAGATTGCGGGAAGAGATTGGAATCTTAAAGTCCCTACTCACAACCTGAGCTAAGAGGTGAGCCTGGTTGAATTCTCTCTCCCGGAACCTCCTTCCATCCAGGGGAACTGGAACGAGGAAGTCTGCCTCTCGCAAATCCTCATCACTGCTCATCCCATCAATGAGCAGCTCTCCCAAAGGGTGGGCAAGATAAGCCTTCTTCCGATACTTAAAAAAATGGATACATTCTCTCAGCACTCCTTCATAGACTCCGGCGGCCCGGGCGCGGGCAAAAAAATACCGCTCCCCCTGGCAGGAGCTACATACAGTTAGAAACGAATGGCGACCGCACTTAGAACAGACCGACTCCTCTATTAACTTAATCTTCCCCCAGCAAGTTGGACAGAGATATTTCCTGTTATCTGACCCCAGGCCACTATGGCATATGAGGCAATTAAGGGGAAAGAGCAGACTTAATAAACCATTGAAGAACAAGATATGCCTCACTTCGTTCGGCAATCTGATTACACACATACCAAAAAGAAATTATGCCCTACAATTCAAAGAATTGCGGGTACTCAATCTCCCTAGAAATTGTAAAACAATTTCAGGGACTAAATCCCGGGAATTTCTCTTTGAGAAATTCCACGGGGCCGGAAATCCTTCCCTGAGAAATGCGGAGCATTTCCAGGACTAAAGTACCCGAAATCTCTTGAGAGATTTCAGGGTGCGGATTTCTCGGGGCACAGATAAATCTATAAATCGGTGTAATCTGTGTTCTAATCTCTGCAATCAAGGACGGCACTTTTGTGATGCCCTATACTTTATCAGAAAGCTGAGCAACTTACAACACAAAAATATTTTTGTGTCAAGACGAAATAGAAATGTCCCTTGTCAAAATTTAAAAAAAATTTGCATTTTCAAGAACTTTATGCTATTATACTTCAAGGGAGGGGACATGGGTTTCCTGAAAAAACTTTTCCGAGCCAAGACAGGAGTTTCCAATCAAGACTTACTCTGGCTCTATGTTCAGTGCGGAAGATGTGGGCAGGAGCTTAGGTTGCTGGTGAACAAGAATACGGATTTAGAGGATCAATATAAAGGAGAGGGCGAAGCTGGGCCGGCCTACATTTTGAGAAAGGAAGCCATGGATGATAAGTGCTTTACCAAGATGCTCATTTATATAGAGCTGGATTCCAATAAGAATATCCTCTCCCAGGAGGTCAGTGGGGGCAAGTTTATCAACCAGGAGGAATTTAATAAAATTTAACTTGATAATATTGGTATAATTAATGGTAAAGATAGATTAAATAGCCGAATGAAGGTCAGGAGAGAGACCCCTGACATCTTTGATGTCAAGGGCGCCGAAGGGGTAACCCGCCATGAAGTGTGGCGGGGAAACTCTCAGGCAAAAGGATCCTGATCTGACGGTCCTCTGGAGAGTCCGTTTGAAATAAAACGGCACCGAAGGGATAAATCTCTCAGGTAAAAGGACAGGGGATATGGTAAGCATTATGATTTACTATATCCCCTGTTTTTGTTATGAGGCAGGCGGCCCATGGAAAGTGATGATTGATTTCAGGTTGACATCCGAGTTTATTGCTGAAAAGGCAAAAAAACTTATATCCAGGAAAGAGAAGTCCGATAATTGAATATAGGGATAGGAAAATGAATCAGCTTCGTAAGACTGTTCTTTACGACAGGCATGTGGCCCTGGGAGCAAATATGGTGGAGTTTGGAGAATGGAATATGCCTCTCCACTATAGAAGCGGAATTGTGGAAGAGCATTTACTGACCAGGAAGCGGGCCGGGCTTTTCGATGTTTCTCACATGGGAAGGTTTGCTTTTCGCGGAAAGGGCATGCTTCCTTTTCTCCAGCATGTTCTTTCCAACAATGCCGAAGCCCTGGAGGTAGGTCAGTGTCACTATACAATAATCCCCAATGATAATGGAGGTGCAATTGACGATGCCTATCTTTACCGCTTTGTTGAGGATGAATACCTCTTAGTGGTAAATGCGGAAAACCGGGAGAAGGATTGGGATCATTTCCAGAGGATTCTCAAAGGATTTGAGGAAGTAGAAATGGTGAATCAATCGGAAGATACGGTCATGTTTTCCCTGCAGGGTCCCTCCTCGAAACTTATATTAACTGGGGTTATTGATTCAGGATCCCTCCCAGAGCCAATAAGAAACACACTCAGTATTGCGACCATAAATGCGGCTAAAGTTCTAATCAGCACCACAGGATATACGGGTGAACCCATCTGTTTTGAGCTTTTCACAACCAGCAAGGATGCGCTTACAATCTGGGACCTCTTGATTGAACGAGGAGCAGCCCCTGTAGGATTGGGGGCCAGGGATACCCTCAGACTTGAGGCAAGCCTTCCTCTGTATGGTCACGAACTGGGACTCGACCCTGAGGGAAGAGAGATACCCATCTTATCATGTCCCCTTTCCAAACTTGGTGTTAGTTTCTCTTCATTGAAAGGTGATTTCATTGGGAAGAACGCCCTTATGAAACAGTTTGAAGCCTTAAAGAAAACCATAAAGAGGGATTATTCTCTGAGAGTGGACCTTCCAAGATTGATCAGGCCGGTGGCCCTCGCGGGAAGAGGTGTTGCCAGGGCAGGAGCCGAAGTATTCGTAGAAAAAAAGCAAGTAGGCTTTGTAACCAGTGGCACGATGGTGCCTTACTGGAAGACTGAGGGGAGAGGACTCTCCAGCAGGGTCACTGAGGAAAAGGGAATGCGAGCCATCTGCTGTGCTCTCCTCGATAGCAATCTTCATGAAGATGACCGGGTAGAGGTTGAAATCAGGGGGAAGAGGGTAGAAGCGGTTATCGTTCCGTTCCACTTGAGGTCCGAAGCGCCTCCCCATGCCCGGCCGATTTTGTGGGACCATGTTTTCAAAGAGGAGGAGGTTTTTTCAGGAGCTACTGTTTCGGAAAAGGTGCACTATCTCCTTAAAAAGACAATGGAGAATACCATCTGGAGGCAAACTGAATGCATTAACCTCATCCCATCCGAACAGACCCAATCCCCCATGACCCGTCTGCTTTCTATTATGGATCCTGCGTTTCGCTATGCGGAACATAAGCGCATTAAGGCTTTTTACGATGCGGATATCTTCTATTACCAAGGCACTGATTTTATTGAAGAGGCCGAGAGGCTGTTGGAGAATGAACTGCGCCTCTTTTTAAGTTGTACAGAGGTGGAAACTCGCCTGATTAGCGGCCAGATGGCTAATACTGCTGTTTTTAGCGCAATGGTTGACTACCTGAACCGAGCGGATAGGAAGAGTGAACCGAGAAGAATCCGCTATGTTTTGAACAACCATATCATGACAGGGGGGCATCTTAGCGCCCAGCCTATGGGCGCCTTGCGGGATTTTGTTGCTCACAATCCAAAAACGGAGAAGCCAGCCGTTGTCAATTTCCCGATTCTTCCTGAAAACCCATACAAAATAGATGTTTCTGCTTGCCGGGAAATTATTGCCGAATACAAACCGGAGTTGATTATCTTTGGCAAGAGTATGGTTCTTCATCCAGAACCGGTTGCCCAGATAAAATCATTTGTGGATGATCTTTCCGTAAGGTCTATCATTATGTATGACATGGCCCATGTCTTAGGAATTGTTGGCCCCTATTTCCAGGAGCCTTTTAAGGAGGGAGTTGATATAGTCACAGCTTCTACGCACAAGACCTTCTTTGGTACCCAGAGGGGTATCGCCGCTTCAAATTATAAAGAGCAGGATGAACACTATGAATTCTGGGAAGCAATCACAAGGAGGACGTTTCCGGGAAGCGTGAGCAATCATCATCTCGGAACTATGGTAGGGTTGCTGATGGCTGCTTACGAGATGAATTATTTCAAAGATGAATATCAGAAGAAAGTCCTGGCCAATGCAAAGGCATTTGCCAGGGCACTTAAAGATAGCGGTATGGATGTAGGTGGAGACCCTGATGTTTCTTATACGGAAACCCATCAGGTGATCATCAATATCGGTTACGGAAAAGGACCAGAAGTGGCCAGGAAGCTTGAGGAGAATAATATAATAGTTAACTACCAGGCAACTGCTGAAGCAGAAGGTTTTACTGTGGCCGGCTCTCTAAGGTTAGGGGTCACTGAGATGACAAGATTTGGGATGGAAGAAGAGAATTTTAGAACCCTTGCCCAATTTATTCATGATGTGGTGATTAAGGAAAAATCCGTAAAAGAAGAAGTCAAATCGTTTAGAAAAAGGTTCTCCGATCTTAAGTTTCGTTTCTCCGGCAAGGAATTTGATGCAGTTATGGAAAGGCTTCATAGACTTATATAACCTTTCCATTTGAGACTAACATAAAGTTGGATTCGAGCTCTTTTTATAGAAAGGAGCATAAATATGTATCCGGCAGATTTGAAATACACCGATACCCATGAATGGGTTAGGATTGAAGAGAAGACAGGAACGGTAACGGTAGGAATCAGTGAGTACGCCGTAAAACAGATCAGTGATATTGTTTTTCTTGAACTGCCCTCTGTAGGCGATAACCTCAAGAAGGGCTCCCCTTTTGGGGCTATTGAATCAGTCAAGGCAGTATTCGATTTGAACTCACCGGTAACCGGCGAGGTGACGGAAGTCAACCAGGCCATTACTGATAATCTTGACCTGTTACAGACTGACCCTTATGGCCAGGGCTGGATGATCAAGATAAAGGTGGAGAGTGAAGATGAGTTTGAGGCTTTGATGAATGCAGTAGACTATGAAAATCATACCAGGAATGCATAAACCACAGAGAGTATGGAAGGAAAAAAGAGAGAAGTTCAAGAAAATCGCTTCGTGATAACTTCAACGCGATTTTCAGTGGTTAGGAAAGTATTTTATACTTTCCTATACCGTTAAAAAGGAAGAAGGAGGACATTAATGCCCTATATCTCCAATACGGATGAGGACAGAGTTAGGATGTTGGCTGAGTTGGGATTAACATCAAAGGAAGAACTCTTTGATGATATCCCGGCTGATTTGCGACCTTTCTCTTTTAATCTACCACCAGGCCTATCAGAACTCGAAGTCCGTCGTTTCACCCAGACCCTGGCAGATAAGAATGCCACTGATCTTATCTGTTTCCTGGGCGGTGGTTTCTACGATCACTTTGTCCCGGCTGCCCTGGAGACAATAATCTCACGCAGTGAATTCTATACCGCTTATACCCCTTATCAACCGGAGATTTCCCAGGGGACACTCCAGGCCATGTATGAATATCAATCAGCTATTTGTACCCTGACAGAAATGGAGGCGGCTAATGCTTCTTTATATGACGGTGGGACTGCCCTTTACGAAGCAATGATGATGGCGGTCCGGATTACTAAGAGGAGAAAGGTTGTTGTAGATGAAGGAGTCAGTCCTATATATAGAAAGATGCTGCATTGTTATACCAGCAACCTGGATTTGGAATTTATTGAAGTACCAGTAGCCCGAGATGGCCGGGCTGACAGACAGGCAATAAAGACACAACTTGATAAAAATACATCTTGCCTTATCTTACAAAACCCCAATTTCTTCGGCTGTGTGGACGATGTTACAGACTTAGCTAAGTCAGCTCATAAATCAGGCAGTCTGGTCATCCTTTCAACCTATCCCATTTCTCTCGGTATATTAAAGACGCCGGGTGAAATGCAAGTGGATATTGCTACTGGCGAAGGCCAAAGTTTAGGGCTGGGACTTTCTTTCGGAGGGCCATACCTTGGTTTTATGACCGTGCGTTCCAAATATATCCGCCAGATGCCAGGCCGCATCGTAGGTGAGACAATAGATAAAAATGGCCAACGCGGCTTTGTGCTCACGCTCCAGACAAGAGAACAGCATATCCGCAGGGAGAAAGCGACTTCTAATATATGTTCTAATGAAGCTCTCTGTGCACTTTCTGCTATTGTCTATCTTAGTCTTATAGGCAAGGAAGGTCTGAAGGAGGTAGCTGAGCTTTGTAGCGCTAAAGCCGATTATACCCTCAAACGTCTTTCAGAAATACCAGGTGTAAAGGCAAGATTCCCGACCCCTATATTTAATGAGTTTACCTTAGAACTTCCCAAAGATGCCGGTGATATTATCGGGCAGTTAATTGAAAAAGGGATAATGGCTGGATTCCCTCTGGGATGCTACTATAAGAATATGGAGAAGTGTATGCTAATAGCCGTCACCGAAAAAAGGACAAAAGAGGAAATAGATTTGCTGGCTGAGACGCTGGAGGCAGTTTTGTAAAAATGAAACTTATTTTTGAAAAAAGCGTTGCTGGGAGAAGAGGGGTAAGATTACCTAAATGCGATGTTCTTGCTGAGTTGGCAGTTCCTGAAGAACTTAAACGCAAACAACCTCCTGACCTACCAGAGGTCTCCGAGCTGGAGACAGTTCGGCATTGGACTGAACTGTCCAGACACAATTTTGGAGTAGATACTAACTTCTATCCTTTAGGCTCTTGCACCATGAAATATAATCCGAAGATAGGGGAAGAGGTAGCTAAATATCAAGGTTTTAGTAGCCTGCATCCACTCCTGCCTCAACTTCGCCAGGGTGGCGTCCTTACCCAGGGTGCACTGCAGGTAATCTATGAGACAGAACGGCTCCTGTCAGAGATTACTGGCATGGCTGAGTTTACCATGCAGCCTTTAGCCGGTGCTCATGGAGAACTGACCGGGATAATGCTTATTGCCGCCTATCACAAATCAAAAGGTAACAGAAAGACAAAGGTCATTATCCCTGATTCAGCACATGGAACCAATCCGGCCAGTGCCGCTATTGCCGGGTATGAAGTTGTATCAGTGCCTTCTAATAATAACGGTGTTATGGATTTTAATGAGTTTGAGAAAGTTCTTAATGAAGAAGTAGCCGCAGTGATGCTTACCTGTCCGAACACCTTAGGGTTATTTAACCCTGATATAAAGAAGATTGCGGACAGGACACACCAGGTGGGTGGATTGATGTACTATGATGGAGCAAATCTAAATGCTATTTTAGGAAAATGCCGACCGGGTGATATCGGGTTTGATGTTGTGCATTTAAATCTACACAAGACCTTTGGCACCCCTCATGGGGGAGGTGGGCCAGGGGCAGGGCCGGTGGGAGTAAAAGAGCATTTAAAAGAATTTCTTCCCATCTCCCTGGTAGTGAAAAGGCCAGATGGCACTTATGCCCTTGAATATGACCGCCCTAAATCCATCGGATATGTAGCCCCGTTCTATGGCAATTTTGGGGTTATACTCAAGTGCTATGTCTATATCCTGCTTCTCGGCCGAGAGGGTTTAATCAGGGTGGCGGAGAATGCGGTGCTTAATGCCAATTACATGATGGAAAAACTAAAATCCTATTACCATCTTCCCTATGACCGCAGATGTATGCATGAATTTGTCTTATCAGCTAAAAGACAGAAAGAAAAAGGGGTGAAGGCTCTTGATATCGCCAAGCGCCTGCTGGATTTTGGTTTTCATCCGCCGACCATATATTTCCCTCTTATTGTAGAGGAGGCCATGATGATTGAGCCTACGGAAACCGAGTCCAGGGAAACACTGGATAAATTTATTGAGGCTATGATTCAGATTGCCGGAGAGGCAGAGCAGGAACCGCAGCGTCTAAAAGATGCCCCACATAATTTAGACATATCCAGGTTGGATGAGGTGACCGCGGCCAGGGAGCCTAACCTGAGGTGGAAAGGATGAAGTGGCGGCTAATTCAATCAGGCCACCTGGACGGCTATACCAACATGGCCATAGATGAGGCGGTATTTACATTAAGTGCGACCAGTGATATCCCCCCGACCTTGAGGTTATACGGCTGGAAGCCGCCAGCAATCTCCATCGGTTACTTTCAAAACCACCTATCTCCTCCCCCATCGAGGGAGAGGTCTCCGAAGGCGACTCGCCGTGGCGAGACTAAGGAGAGGGACAAATTATTGAAATTGCGATACGACAAAATAGATATTGTCAGGCGCTTGACCGGAGGTGGGGCTATACTCCATGATCAGGAATTAACCTTCTGTTTAGTCACTACCCTTAAGGATTCTATCATACCGGATGATATTTTTGCTTCTTATAATCTTATCTCCAGAGCCGTTATTAAGGGCTTGCAGACCCTGGGGATAGAGACGCAAATAAGAGGAGATGGAGCTGCTGTAAGACTCGTTACATGTTCACAATCTAACAGGGTAAGCAACCGAGCGGTATCTAAGCAACGTGAGCCCTTCTTCTGCTTTGCCAGACCATCAAAATATGATATAATATTTAAGGGCAAGAAACTGGTAGGGAGTGCCCAGCGAAGAAAGAACGGTGTTCTCCTGCACCATGGTTCTATCCTACTGGATGAGCAGAATCTTGATGGGGCTACATCTATAAATTCTATTCTGGGCAGGAAGGTTGAATGGGAAGAACTTGGCAGAAACATTGTGCAAGGGTTTGAAAGGAAATTATCAATAGACCTGGTTCCAGAGGAATTGACTGAAGAGGAGTTAGAATTATCTCAACAATTGGTGATGGCAAAAAATTCCAAAAAAACCCCAAAAAACTTGACAAGCAGAGAGGCTGTAGAACCTTTTCTATAAACACCTATTAAAAAGTGATGGAGGTGTTATGTTGAACAAAAACAGAATTAGCAAATTAGCTTTATATATTGTTGTAGTCCTTAAGGATATGTTTGATAAAGAAGGGATTCCCTATCCTACAAGAAGCCTTAGCTGGGAGGAATTCAGCTATTCCAGACAGGAAGATTGGGGATGTTCTTATCTGGAAGATACTACGTTCCAATAGTCAGTGGTGTAGTAAAAGGTTTTAGATGGGGCGTGGCGCCAGGACTGCATCAGAAGAAGCCGCGAAGAAAGCATGTAAGAGGATAAATGAGTTATTGAAAGGTAACTAATTGGAGGAAGACTTGCAAGAAATTCAAAACGAGTTGAGAGATTGGAGAAGCGGATAATGCTAAAGAACATTATTGAAAACCTTAAAAAAGAAATTTCAGGAGAGTATATCAAGAACACAGTAGGAAAAATAAACAGTTTTGACCGATGGTTCAGTTTTTCTAAATTTCATCAATCAGCACGATTATGTCAGGATAAGATGCGAAAGATTAGCTTGAAGCAAGTAGAGATATTTTCTTTTCCAGCAGATGGAAAAACTGAGATCGGCGATTACATCATTCCCAGAGCCTGGGATGCTGAAAATGCTGAACTCCAGGTAATTGCTCCAGATGGCCATCTTAAGACAATTGCCAGTTACAAAGAAAATCCTTGTTCTCTGTTTATGTATAGCGCCTCTACTCCGGCAAAGGGAATAGAAGCAGAAATAGTAAACATCAAAGGTAACAGGGAGATGGATTACAAGGGAATGGATATCCAGGAGAAGGTTGTCTTTACATCTTTAAACCCACAAGGTGTCTGGAGATTGACTGAGAAGTTTGGGGCAATAGGAATTATTACTGATATGTCAGAGGTTAAGCCGCTTCAGGAAGGTGTCCACTGGGAAAACTATTGTTTTGTTCCTGATAATAAAAGTAAGTTATTTGGCTTTTCCATTTCTCATGATATGGGTAGATATCTCAGGAATTTGATTGCCCGGGCGAAGAAGAAAAGAGAAAACATCAAAGTTAAAGTAAGAATTAAAGCTAAATCGGGCGCTGGCAAAATAGACACCTTAACCGGATTGATACCAGGTAAGAACCAAAAAGAAGAAGTTATTGTATTTGCACACCTTAATGAGATTGGTGCCTGGGATAATGCTTCTGGAGCAGGAGCAGTGCTGGAAATTGCACGGACATTAAATAAATTGATTTCACAAAGGAAATTACCTCAACCTAAAAGAAGTATACGCTTTATGCTGGGCTGGGAATGCTATAGTTTGATGATTTATTTGATTAAGAAAAAAAGGAAGACAACTAATGCTATCGCCGGGCTAACCATTGATGGAGTCGGAGTAGATTCATTTAAGTTTGATGCTCCCTTAGGTATTCACGGAACCCCGGAAGCAAACCCCGCATTTGCAGATATTCTTTTAGAAGAAATAGCTGATTCTTATTTGAAAGATAAGAGGAGTCTAAAAATCTGGAAATCATTCCCCTTTGCTGGTTGCGATAGTTTACCTTCAGACCCTTACTTTAATATCCCCATGCCTTGTCTCTATCAACCATGCAGTCAAATCTGGCATAATTCTGTAGACACCCTTGATAAACTTGAACCTGAGATTTTAAAATGGACGGCTGTCATAGGAGCAACCTATTTATATTACCTTGCCAACGCAGGTTATGAGGAGGCAAAAAGATTAGCAAATAAGATTTATCTTAAATGGCCGAGTATCTTGTCAGGGGCAAGTAAGGATATAACGGAGCAGATATGGGATTTTATAAGTAAAAACAGGAGATGTGGTTCTGTAGAGATAAAAGAAAAAATTGTTTCCGCAAAAGAAAGGATTGCCTATCTAAAGAAAAGGGAAATCCATAGGCTGCATTCAGTGGAGAAATTAGCTTCAGAAGAGGATAAGAAAGAATTGTTAAGAGTGCACCTGTCAGAATTAAAGAAGCGTATAGATTCGTATGCTCAGGCTGAATACGAGAGGATAGAAAAGCAGATAGAAGATTACTGTCAGGGAAGGGGTATTACCCTCCAGCCTTATCTCTATCGTGAGCCCAGTGTTTTTGAGAAAAAGGCATCCTCAATGGTTCCCAGGAGATTGGTGTCAGGAATTCTGACTTTAGAAACCTTACCGGCAGAGCTTAAAGCTACTTGCACATGGGGGCCAGGTTACCAGGTTTTGACAGCACCCATTCTCTGGACAGATGGGAAAAGGAATTTATTAGAGATATCACGATTGCTAAAGCAGGAGACAGGAAAAGAAATAGATTTAAAAGACCTTATTGATTGTTATGAGTTCCTGGAGAAATACGGTTATGTTCAGGTCAAAAGAACAGAAAGAATCGAAGTAACAAAGGAGACACTCAAAAGAGACCTTCGGAGATTGGGGCTTGCTAATGGGGATATCGTGCTTGTCCATAGTTCTCTTAAGGCAATAGGCCATGTAGTTGGCGGTCCAGATACAGTTATAGATGCATTTCTGGAGGTAGTAAGTAAAAGCGGCACGATTGTAATGCCTACATTTAGCTGGAATTTCTGCCGTAGCCAGAGTCCTCCTTTTGACTCCGATAAATCACCTTCTAAGGTAGGCGTAATTAGTGAGGTCTTCAGATTGAGAAAGAATGCCATCAGAAGCAAACAATCGACTCATTCAGTGGCAGGAATTGGGCCAAAGGCAAGATATATCACGGAGGGACATGAGAATTTAACTCCTTATTCTAATGAAGGTCCCTTTGGAAAGTTGGTAGAATTGGACAGTTATATCCTGTTTCTTGGCTGCGGAATGACACCCAATTCAATACTGCATGTAGTTGAAGACTGGATG
>JAUWHM010000051.1 GCA_030605915.1 Nitrospirota bacterium
ACATTGGCTACCTGGTTGAGCGACTGCTCCTTCTTAATGTGCTTGAGGAGCCTTTCATCGGCATAGACCAGGCCAGGGACCCGCATCCCTTCCTTAAAGGTTTTAGGTATGCGCCAGCGGTAGTCATCCACCTTCTCTAAAGAACCTTGCCACCCCTCAGACACCAACCATCACCTCCCAGCGCCAGCTTTTTGGTCGGGTTTATGCGTACATAAGACGATGACACTTTGGTTCTGGAATAGGATCACCGTGCTCACGTGCTGTATCAATCCAAAGTTGCACAGCTTCGTTGATATTTTTTAGAGCGTCCTCCTGAGTGCTTCCGTGAGCCATACAACCCGGAAGTTCGGGCACTTCCGCAACAAACGCATCATCTTCGCCACTCCAGTACATGACAACCTCATACTTATACATCAGATAAACCTCCTAATCCATATTTTTGGATAACATTGCGCCCTTGTTTAACTTGATAGGGTTTCGCATTATTGCCTTCCTTTTGAAGATTAATCTTCTCCTCAACACCTTCTTTTCTAAACATATGGTGGCTGCTTCGAGTATATTCTTTAAAACCCATTCTTTTCAAAAAACTGCGAAGGTCATCAAAACCAACATTTCGGTCTGAAGAACCGCTCAGGATTCTTAATAATAACTTCTCATGTTTCCCCATAGCAGTATTATATCAGAATTGCGTATCCGTTTCAATAGCCATAACGACCAGGATCACCTGCAAAAAATGGCGCAGCTATTTTTTGTCAGGTGCATCCGTTGGTTGGGAATCATTCTGTTTCTCTGCTCAGCCCCAAAACCATGGACCTCACAATCCCAGGAGTTGAACCGCATTGTCCTTTGCTATCTTGTTGAAGACTTCCTGACTGAGTTTGCCTTGCTCCAGAAGGCTGAGTAAGAATCCAGACAACGGCAAGTCGGCGTCTGCAGAACAAATGTCGGTACCAAACAGAAGTCTGTCCTGGAATTCATTCATGAATCGAACGGCATACTCGAGATTGCGTGCCAGAGCGTTGAAGCCGCTGCCAGCGGAGAGATCGCCGTACATATTGGGGTACCGGCGAAAAAGCTGGGGCACTATGCCCTCATCCTTGAAGCGAGAGCTTGGGTAGCCGGCCCTGCTGTCTGATCTTTCCAGACGCCCGATCTCAGCCCAAAACGCAGGGCCGTGCCCGAGGATTCTCAGCCCAGGGAACCTGCTCAGAGTCCTCTGAAGCTGTGGCAACCCAGGGTCGTCATAGAACCCGTAGTCGCCTCCAATCCTGTCGGAAATGTCAAAGGTCAGCGGAAATCCCACGTCTTCCACATGCTTGAACAGATTCTGACAGCGCGGATCCTCAAACGGCAGATTGGGCATTACCTCTCCGATTCCCCTGCAACCACGGTCGCGATAATGTCGCAGCCAGTCGCCCAACGGGGCAGCAGGCGAGTTTGTCATGCCGCGCGGGTCAATATTGCAGAAGGGAATGAACCGGCCGCCTGAATTCTCGCACATGTCAAGAATGTCCTCGTTTGACTGTGGGAGGTAGACCTCGGGGCCGATCAAAGGCAGAAGGACGCCCTTCTCTATTCCGATCTCATCGTATCGCTTCAGTACCTCCTCTGGTGTAGCGAAGTTTGTGACTCCATTTGCAGGCGGGCATGCCTCTCTGTATGCATGCACATGTATATCAATGAAAACTCTTGCACTCACCGTAGTGTTTTCTTTCGTAAAGCCTTGTTAGTTCCCAACTTGTAATTAGGCAGAATTTTTTCTGCCTATCCCCTCGAAATGCAGAATAATTTGTATATAGTAAGTATAATACCGGTACACAGAGAAGCCTAGAAAATTCGCCGCAGAGATCCTCATGACCCTTAGGAATGCCAGGCTGTGAACAGGATTACACACTTTTTAAGAACAGTCAAATCACACATCAAATATCACCTGTCCTTGCCAATAATCTTTAATCTTTTGCACCTTAAGCTCATGGTAAGTCACTGCCTTAATCTCTGTCTTTAATTGGTGTCGCCGCAGATCCAGCTTTTCTCCTTGTGCCTCGGCGGATATTGCCCGGTCAGTTAATTTGTCAATGGCAAATTTCCTAAAAATCATCTCTTTGGAGTTGTATTGATAGAGAAGCTCGCTCAGCCACGATAAAAAAAGCTCCTCAACATTGGGAGCTTCCTGTTTTATCTTCAGTGCCTCTTTCACCTGCACATTTTCTAAATCCGCCAGAATATCAAACATTGCATAGCCAGCATTAGCGAAAAGTTCCTCCCTGGTCTTCCCAAAGACCCTAATACCTAAATCCGCTGTGTGGTTGAAAGTTTCGTATTTCTTCATTCTTCTTTCACTACTCTGGCTACACCAACTACTTTATCTTTCTCATCCAGCTTGATCAGGCGGACCCCCTGGGTGTTGCGGCTGAGCACCCGGATAGGAGCTACCGGCATACGGATGACCATTCCCTGAGAGCTGATGAGCATTAGTTCATCCCTGTCCACTACTCTCTCTATGTCAACCAGCAAGCCATTGCGCTCGCTGGTCTTGATATTAATAACTCCCTTCCCTCCCCGACTCTGGGTGCGATATTCAGAGAAGTGACTTCGCTTTCCATATCCATTGGCGGTAACCGATAATAGAGTGGCTTCCTTGCCCTTCGGGCACTGCTTCACCGTGTCAACCACCTGCATCCCCACCACCCTATCCTTCTTCTCAAGATTTATCCCTTTTACCCCCCGGGCTGTTCTCCCCACTGCCCGCACCCCGGTTTCCTTAAAGCGGATAGCCTTCCCCTGCTCGGTGGCTAAGACTAATTCTTCACTTCCTCTGGTTAGCTTAACCTCAATGAGCCGGTCTCCTTTATCCAGAGTAACCCCAATGATTCCATCGGCCCGGGGATGGCTGTAGGCACTGAGAGCGGTCCTCTTGACAACCCCTCTCTCGGTGACCATAACAATAAAATGACTGGTGTCGAATTCTCTCACTGGAACGAAAGCAGTTATCTTCTCCTCGGGGCTCAACTTAAGCAGGTTGATGATGGCCTTGCCCTTGGAGAGTCTCCCTGCCTGCGGAACCTCGTAAACCTTTAGCCAGTAAACCCTTCCTGAATCAGTGAAGAAGAGGATGTACTGATGGGTGGAGGCAATAAAGAGATGCTCGATGAAATCCTCTTCCTTAGTTCCGGCGCCGGTAACTCCTTTACCTCCCCGATGCTGCTGGCGATAGGTGGAGACGGGAAGCCGTTTAATATAGTTAGCATGGCTTATGGTGATGACCATATCCTCCTCAGCAATCAGGTCCTCTACCGAGAATTCCGTGGTTTCACCCAAAATCTCTGTTCTTCTGGGGTCTGCGAACTTCTCCTTTACCTTGAGAAGTTCATCCTTAATAATATTTAATATTTGCTGGTCGCTGGCTAAGATGGATTGCAGTTTAACAATCCTCTTGATTAAATCCAGATACTCCTCATTAATCTTCTTGCGCTCCAGCCCGGTCAATCGCTGAAGTCTCATATCTAAGATGGCCTGGGCCTGCTCCTTGGTCAGCTTAAATCGTTCCATAAGGTTCTGTCTAGCCTGGTCAACCTCACGAGATTCCCGGATGGTCTTGATGACAGCATCTAATTTGGAAAGAGCGATTTTCAGCCCTTCTAATATATGAGCCCTTAGTTCTGCTCTTTTGAGGTCATATTGTGTGCGCCGTCTGACCACCTCCCTGCGGTGCTCTAAATAAAGTTGGAGGCACTGTTTCAGGTTTAACACCCGGGGACGACCATCTACCAGGGCAAGCATAATCACCCCGACCGTTGTCTGCAACTGAGTGTGTTTGTAGAGTTGGTTGAGAATGATTCTTGGCTCCTCTCCCCGGCGAAGTTCCACCACTATCCTCATCCCGTCCTTATCGGATTCATCCCTTATATTAGATATTCCTTCTATCTTCTTCCCCCGAACCAGAGAAGCCATAGTTTCCAGGAGATTGGTTTTATTTATCTGATAGGGTATCTCGGTGATAAGGATTCTCTCCCTGTCTCCTTTCTTGACTTTCTCAATGGATGTTCTGGCCCGAAGCTTAATGAGGCCTCTCCCGTTAGTATAAGCTTCCTTTATCCCCTCCCGGCCAAAGATGACAGCGGCGGTGGGGAAGTCCGGGCCAGGGACAATCTCAATTAGTTTCTCAATGGTCACCTCAGGGTCCTCAATCAACTTCACTAAACCGTCAACTATTTCCCCTAAATTGTGAGGAGGAATATTGGTGGCCATTCCCACTGCAATTCCAGAACTGCCATTAATTAAGAGATTGGGGATGCGAGAAGGGAGAACGGTTGGCTCCTTCAGGGTGTCGTCAAAGTTGGACATAAAACCTATCGTCTCCCGGTCAATGTCAGCTAATAGCTCTTCACTTAAAGGAGAGAGCCTCGTCTCAGTATAACGCATGGCTGCCGGAGCATCTCCGTCAATAGAACCAAAGTTTCCCTGTCCATCTATCAATGGGTAGCGGAGGCAGAAGTCCTGGGCCATTCTCGCTAAGGCGTCATAGACGGCTACATCTCCATGGGGATGATATTTCCCTAAGACCTCGCCGACCACCCGGGCTGACTTCTTATGGGGCTTATTGCTGCCCAAGGCCAGATCCTGCATGGCATAGAGAATCCTTCGGTGTACCGGCTTCAGTCCATCCCGAACATCAGGACGAGCTATCCCCACGATTACGCTCATGGCGTAGTCTAAGTAGGAGCTCTTCATCTCATCTTCAATGTAAACTGGTGTTACTTTCTCATTGCGGGTGTACATCTTTCTCCTCTACCAATTCAGGTAATAGACCATGGGTTAATCTACCATGTATTTTTAAGTCAGTCAAGCAGTTTTTTGCCGAGACGTGACGACCTTGACGGCGGTCTTTTTCAGGTCGCCGTTGTAAGAATGAAATTCTTGAAATTTTTGGATGTGTTTTAGGGCTAAAAGTGTAAATTTTTCGTGAATTGGGTGAGGGAAAGGCCATCTGTAAATTGATGGCTTGAAGGTGAAGTTTTAGGGCACTTTCAAGGTGTCGCTTGTATGCGGGTCGACAGCGAGAATCAGCTGCAAAAAAAGGCGCAGCTATTTTTTGTCAGGTGAATTCTCTTACTATCTTTGCGTTTCCTCCGATTGTATGAAAGGTTCAACCTGGTTCGACTCTTCAATCTTGGCTTTCCATAGCAACTCGCTAAAAACCAACGATCTTAACATTTGAATTAAAGTATACGGCATAAGTTCGGCTTAGTCAAGGATTTGTTTGAATTTTAAGGCTCATTTCACCATCTGATCTTCGCCTCTCATATGCTTCTCTAACCTGCTCTGGTGCCAGGTTAGAGTAAATCTGAGTGGCGGCTAATCTTTTATGCCCTACTTGTTTTTGTACTGCTGCAATTGGAATGCGGTCTAAGAGGGCATGGACTATGTGGGTATGCCTTACCGCGAAGCAGTACTGCCACTGGCACTGTTCCACCGTGTTTCACCGTAAAGTGTATGGAGAAGCCTCTAAATTGGTAGAGTAGAGAAGTTTCACAATAAGCTTATCCCTGTAGTTGTCTATAGACTCTATTAGCCATGACCATTCTTCCTTTTGAGGTATTTGATTTCGCGATCGCTTCGCTTTTGCATACCTAAGGCGAAATGGTTACTTAACAGCTATATATTCAGAAAAAGATTGTGGCTCGGGAATAGGTAAGTTATCCTCAATCAGTCCCTTTGCGCCTTTTATGTTCTGCCTCAGGGTTTGGAACTATTTTAGGCCTTAAATATCTTCTTTTCCAACTGCCTTGCCTCTTTGACAAAAAAATCCTGCCATTCTTGGTGGTCTATCTTCTTAAGCATGTGAGGGAAATCTTTCCTATCTTTGGCTTGCAATAATTGTGTCCCAAGCTGCACTGAATCAATATGCCAGTCAAATTTCGCCTTTGCCTTCATCAATAAATCTCTAAAGGCATAGCCTTTTTCCTTTATTAAAAAATATATATCTATATAATCCCTGGCTCTTGGTTGCATTGCAATAGTATGGACTTTATTAACGGCGATGTCATAATCGCTATCTATTATAATGTTCTTAAATTTGAGGCCCTTTTCAATCCTCGGAAAGGGATAATAACTAAAATCCACTTTCAGTTCCTCATTACCAGTTAGATAAAAAAGAAAAGTGTGCAGGCCTAAAAAATTTTGGTATTCAACTTTTCTTGCCATAATATCCTTTTCAACTCTCTTGACAAATCCTTGAATAGGTAAGAGAGAAAACTCTTCTTCGCTAAAAAAATCTAAATCTTCTGAATAGCGGTGCCCCAGATAAAACCCTGCCAGAGCTGTGCCTCCGGTAAGATAGAATCTTTTAAAAAGGGACGGCTCTTTATCAAATAGCTCTAAAAATCTGTGTTGATTCTTAGATAATATGCTCTTTATTTTTTTCGCTTGCCTACGGCACTGCTTACGGCTGTGCAGCACTCTTACGTGTTGGGCCATAATAAAAATTCTAAATATCTTTTTTTAAGTGGGTCTAGATAGAGTTTGTGCCAGCATTTTTTAACCTCTCGGCGGGAAAGTTTTTCTCCGTCCAGACCATAGTTTATCAATTGCTCTATCCGCCAAATCTTGTACCCTTCGGGATCCAATTTCTTAAAGGTTTTTTCATCTACCGACCAATTATGCATATAAGATACTCCCAAATCTCTCTCTTTTTTGCATATTACTTGCCGCTATATGTCTAAATTCCGGACCTCGGGGGCGTGGCGCTGGATAAATTGTCTCCTTGGTTCTACCTGGTCTCCCATAAGGGTGGTAAATATCTCCTCAGCCTCTACCGCATCTTCTAAGGTTACCTGAAGGACTCCCCGGCGCTCCGGGTCCATGGTCGTCTCCCAGAGCTGTAGAGGGTTCATCTCACCCAAACCCTTATAGCGCTGGATAGTTATTCCCTTTCTCCCCAACTCTCGGACCTTGTTTAGGATGTCCCGGACGTTATAGAGATAATGCAGGCGACCGTCTTCCTCTATCTTGTAGAGAGGCTCTTTTGTCTTGCCGGGATGAATGACTTTGACCATCTCCACACCCCTTCTCTCTATTCGCTTCAATATCTCCCCTATCTCCCTGGATTCAGCAAACTCAACTATCTCTGGCCCTTTTTTCTCTCCCTCTTCCTCCTCCGCCTGGAGGCTGACCAGTTCCTTCTCACTGTAAAGGTAGCTCTCCTCCCCTTCGGAGCTCTTAACCAAATAGAGGGGAAGCTTTTTCGTCTTCCCCTCCCAAAGTTTAAGATATTCTTGAAAGTTAGCGCCCTTCCTTTCCACTACTCTCGCTAACTTCTCCAGTTCTGCCAGGTCTTTAATGATGTCCTCGAACTGTGTCTTGGTGAAGAGGAAGTTATCCTCCGATTTGAATAGTTTTGCTCCCTTCAAGCCTAATTTAAGGATAAAAGCGTCGAACCCCTCGTCGTTTTCAATGTATTGTTCCTGCTTTCCTTTCTTTACTCTATATAGTGGGGGTTGGGCAATATAGATGTAGCCATTTTCTATCAGTTGACGCATCTGCCGATAGAAGAAGGTTAAAAGCAATGTCCGAATGTGAGCTCCATCCACATCAGCATCGGTCATAATGATCACTTTCTTGTACCGGGCCTTGCTAATATCGAAGTCCTCCTCTCCAATTCCAGTGCCCAGGGCAGTGATGAGTGTTCTGATCTCGGTATTATTCAATATCTTATCTAATCGAGCTTTCTCTACATTGAGGATTTTTCCTTTTAAGGGCAGGATAGCCTGGAAACGGCGGTCTCTACCCTGTTTTGCCGAGCCCCCGGCTGAATCTCCCTCCACGAGATAAATCTCACAGAGTTCCGGGTCCCGCTCCGAGCAGTCGGCTAACTTCCCGGGAAGCGAGGCTCCGTCTAAAGCTCCCTTGCGACGGGTAAGTTCCCGCGCCTTTTTAGCGGCCTCCCGGGCCCGGGCGGCTACCACACACTTCTCAACGATATTGCGGGCCAGGCTGGGATTCTCCTCGAAGAATTCACCCAAACCTTCGCTCACTATAGATTCCACAATTCCCCGGACTTCACTGTTTCCCAATTTGGTCTTGGTCTGACCTTCAAACTGAGGGTCAGGTAGCTTTATGTTGATTACCGCCGCTAACCCTTCCCGGATGTCATCTCCGCTAAGGGTTTTTTTAATATCTTTAAGAAGGTTAGTATTCTTAGCATAGTCGTTGATGATTCTGGTCAGAGCCGACTTAAATCCGACCAGATGGGTTCCTCCCTCCTGAGTATTTATGTTGTTGGCGAAGGCAAAGAGGTTTTCGGTATAGCCATCGTTAAACTGAATGGCAATCTCTACCTCAATACCGTCCTTCTTCTTTTCAAAGTATATCGGTTTCTTATGAAGCGCAACCTTGTTTCTGTTCAGGTGCTCAACGAAAGAGGATATCCCTCCCTTATACTGGAACTGGTGTTCCTTCTCACTTCCCTCATCTTTAATGGTGATACTGGCCCCCTTATTCAAGAAGGCCAGTTCTCGCAGGCGATTAGAAAGAGTGTCAAAACTGAACTCAAAGTCTTTGAATATTTTTTTATCTGGCTTAAAAGTAATCCTCGTTCCCGTCTTCTTTGTCTTGCCAATGGTTTCTAAGCGAGTGATTGGCTTTCCCCGGCTGTACTCCTGGTGGAAGACCTTCCCATCTCTCCATACCTCAACCTCTAATCGTTCAGAGAGCGCATTGACCACTGAGATTCCCACTCCATGCAGCCCCCCGGCCACCTTATAGGTTCGATGGTCGAATTTGCCTCCCGCATGGAGCATGGTCATAACTACCTCCAGAGCAGGTTTGCGCTCACTCTTATGAAGGTCAACCGGGATGCCCCTTCCATCATCAATGACCGTAAGGCTCCCGTCAACATGAAGGATAGTATCAATCCGCTGGCACTTCCCAGCCATAATCTCATCCACACTATTGTCTACCACTTCGTAGACTAAGCGGTGAAGTCCCCGTGAGGAAGTATCCCCAATATACATACTGGGGCGCTTGCGAACCGCCTCCAGGCCCTCTAAGACCTTTATGGTTGTAGCATCATAGCGCTCGTCAGCCATAGAAAATTCCTCCTTTTAGCCCTCATATTATGACACATTATCTCTTCGCTGTCAAACATTTTTTAGTTATATAAGTTGCCGGAATTTAAGCAGGTTGGGAAGGAGGAGGGTTTTAAAATGTTTGAGGTTGGTAAGAGAAGGTTACTTAAGCTCGCCTACCCGGAAATAGATTTCTTTAATTAAGTCTTTCCTTAAGTGTTGGTTGAGCTTTTTTAAGATTTTTTTCTTGCGGAATTTAGTTAACTCTTCTACCCAAACTGAACTATCTACATTAACCACCAGTTTTCCCCATGGAGTTAAGAATTGAGGTTGACTATGTTTACTTACTTCCTCTCCAATCCAGTCTCTCCAATACTGCCAGATCCCCGCCTCCTCTTCTTTTCTTCCTATTTCTAAACCCTTCCAGACTTTATCTAAGATGCCTTTAATAGATTTCATTTATAGCTTCATGGGCATGATCACATAAATGTATTTTTCCTCGCTTACCGGTCTCAACAGTCCCGGACTTAAAGAATCAGTCAATTCTAAGCAGATCTCCTTTGAGTCCTCATTTTTTAAGAAGTCAAGCATATAGTCCGGGTTAAAAGCTATGCTGAAATCTTCGCCTTGGTAGGTTAAATCCAGTTCCTCCTTAGCTTCCCCCACCTCAGGGGTAATAGCCCTCAACATCATTCTATCTTTAGAAATATCCAGCCTCACTGAATTTGATTTCTCACTGGTGAGAATGGCTACCCTTCTTAAAGTTGATAGGAAAGATTCTCTTGATAAATTTATTCTCTCTTTGGCCTTACGAGGAATAACTTTAGTGTAGTCGGGGAAACGGCCTTCGATTAAACGAGAGATTAGCTTTATCTTATCTAAATTAAAAGAAATTTGATTTTCTGTTAAAAAGATTCTTAAACTCCCCCTTTCTAAGATGTGAGAAAGTTCATTTATAGTTTTAGTAGGAATAATTACCTCTCTTTCTATGCCTTTAGGTATTTCTGCTTTTTTTTTTGATATGAGCTAAACGCCTTCCATCAGTGGCCACCAACTTTAATTCATTTTCACTGATTGAGAAGAGAATGCCGTTAAGAGCACGGGTTGTCTCCTCACGGGAGACAGCAAATGATGTTCTCTTGAGCATCTCCTTCAGAAACTCTTGTTTAAAAGTGAAACTATTTTCTTTCTCTAATTTTGGAATTTGAGGGAAATCCTCTTTACCTAAGCCATTGATATTAAAGACACTTTTTTGACACTCAAGGGTGACTGAACTATTTTTAGTGGTGATATTGACTTCAGCTTCTGGTAGTTCCCGAACGATCTCTCCTATCTTCCGAGCAGGGACAGTAATCCCTCCAGGCTCTATGACTTTAGCTGGAACCAGGCATTCAATTCCTACCTCTAAGTCAGTGGCGGCTAAATGCAATTCAGATTCTTGTGTCTCTAAAAGGAGATTAGAGAGAATGGGTAAAGTTGTCTTACTGGAGATAGCTCCCTGGACTATCTGAATGCCTTTAGCCAATTCACTTTTAGAACAGTTAATGTTCATATTCTTTTCCTCCTTTATTATTATTATTGTATTATGGTAATGGTAATAATAAGGTAAGTGAATATGTTGACAACAACTTCATTGCCAATAATATAAACAACTTACTTAATTAATAAACTCTTAACAACTCTATTATCTTATCCACATTATCCACACAAAAACATTTTCCCACAAGATATAAACAAATTATCAACCATAGATTAACACAGATGCTCACAAAAATAAAGATAATTCCTATAAAGTGAAATTAACCCGTTAAGTTCCTCTTAATCTGGTCAATAGAATGCCTTAAGTTAGGGTCTTGTTGACTACTCTTTTCTATCTTCTGACAAGCATGTATAACGGTAGTGTGATCTCTTCCCCCAAAAGCCTTCCCTATCTCGGGAAGAGAGTGGTCAGTTAATTCTCTCACCAAGAACATAGCTATTTGACGGGGGAAGACAATCATTTTATTTCTTTTCTTAAGATGCATATCAGAAGAGTGTAAGCCATAGAACTGAGCCACTTCCTTCTGAATAGATTCAATATCTATCTGTCTTTTCTCTGCCTGGGGGACGATGTCTTTTAGAACTTCCTGAGTCAACTCAACGGTTATTTTAGTTCCAGTTAAGGAAGCATGGGCCACTACTCTAATCAGGGCACCTTCCAGTTGTCTAATATTAACCTTTATGGTATTGGCGATGTAGAAAACCACCTCATCGGGCAGGTGGAAACCCTCTTTGGTTTCTTTCTTCCTCAGGATGGCCACCCGAGTCTCTAAGGAAGGAGGTTGAATATCAACCACCAATCCCCACTCAAAGCGCGAGACCAGCCTCTCCCGGAGAGTAGGTATCTCTTTTGGAGGACGGTCACAGGAGATAACAATCTGTTTGTAGGCATCGTGTAAGATGTTGAAGGTATGGAAGAACTGCTCCTGGGTAGTCTCTTTACCAGCCAAAAACTGAATATCATCAATTAGGAGAATATCTACATTTCTGTACATATTACGAAACTTCTCCGTAGTGCGATGTTGAATGGAGTCTATCCATTGGTTAGTAAAGGTCTCTGTGGATACATAGAAGGTCTTGACCTGAGGATTTCTCCCACGGATAAAATGGCCGATGGCCTGCATTAAATGGGTCTTGCCCAGCCCCACTCCCCCATAAATGAAAAGAGGATTGTAAGCCTTGGATGGAGACTCGGCTACGGCCAGGGAGGCAGCATGGGCAACATGATTACTATCTCCCACCACGAAGTTTTCAAATGTGTATCTGGGGTTAAGATGCATTTGAAAGGGAGGAGGTAAGGGGCTGGGGGTGGCAGCTCCCAATGCGCCGTCGAGATTAGGGGGAACGATGGAGAAATCTATTTTGACCACTTCTTTACAGGTGCAAGATAAGGTATCCATAATCAGGGCATAATAGTGTTCCTTTAACCAGTCCCGGAAGAACCGGCTGGGAACTTCAAGGAGAAGAACTCCATCCCGAAAGGAGACAAATTTAGTTCGCCTAAACCAGGTCTCAAGGAGCTGTTTATTCAGTCTCTTTTCCAGGACACCTAAAGCCTCATCCCAGATATTCTTAGCCACGGAAGACCCCCCCTCTCTGCAGCAGGTTTCCACAACTTATACACAAGGAAAAGACAGAACCGGTAGCAGAGTCTGAAGAAGTTTAAGGAAAGAGAGTGAAGGAAGGACAATAAATTCAGACTCCAGCTACCTGACAACATAAATTTTAACAATAGCCGAAAATTTTGGCAAGAAAAATTTAACTCCACTCATTTTCAATAATAGAGGATAAAAATAAAAATGTCCGAAAAAAGAGCGGGGAGGGAGTGTTTAATTTTGACAAAGAGTTTTAATTTTGTCTTGACAAGAGTTTTAATTTTGTTGACACCCGTATCTGTTCCCGATATAATTGGCACAAGATGAAAAGAACCTACCAACCATCTAAGCGAAGGAGGAAAAGCCGGCACGGTTTTCGCAGCCGGATGAGGACAAAGTCTGGGCAAAAGATCCACAGCCGCAGACGCGGCAAAGGGCGCCGGAGGATATCTGTATAGTGGCCAATTACTCCTTTGGGAAAGAGGAGCGATTGAGGAAGTCGGCCCAGTTGCACGCAGTTTATTCTCGAGGAAAGGCGTTTAAAGGCCAACCTATTAGCCTTCATGTCTTAGAAAACGCGGAGGATAGAAACAGAGTTGGATTTTCTGTCTCTGGAAAGACAGGAAGGGCAGTGGAGCGCAGTAGAATAAGGAGGCTTTTGCGGGAGGCTTACCGATTGAACAAGGGGAGGCTGAAGAGGGGATGGGATATGGTTATCGTCGCTAAAGTGGGCGCAGCTCAGCTTTCCTTCCACCAGGCGGAGGAAATTCTCCTCAGACTGTTCAGGGAAGCCAATTTGATAGAAGAATAAGACAACCACAGAGAACACAGAGCAAGAAAGAATATGAAGAGATTGGTTATATTCCTGATTGTCTTTTATCAGAAGCTCCTCTCCCCCTTAATGCCACCCAGTTGCCGCTTTTATCCTTCCTGCTCCCAGTACGCCCGGGGGGCAATAGAGAGGAGCGGAATTAGAAGAGGGGGTTGGCAGGCACTAAAGAGGCTCTTTCGCTGCCATCCCCTGAATCCGGGTGGCGATGATCCGGTGAGATAAAGTCGGAGAAAAATCTTATGGAAAAGAGATTCTTTTTGTTCATGGCTCTTTGTATGTTGGTGCTCTTTGTGTATAGTGCTTATTTTGCTCCCAAGGCGCCTGAGAAGACCCTGGAGGAAGCCGGGCAGCCATGGGTTAAACCGGAGGAAAGAAGACCAGAAACGACAGGTCTGAAGACCGTCCCCCAGGAGACAGCTATTGGCAGACCGGGGAAAAAGGTTGAGAAAAGGGAGGGGAAAGATGTCGTTGTGGAGACCGATTTGTACCGGATGGTTCTGACCACCAGCGGAGCCAGGCTCAAGAGCTGCCGCTTGAAGCGATACGAAGAAATGAAGGTGAAGAAGAAGGACCTGGAAAACTCTCTCAAAGGGATAAAGGCTGCATTAGAAAGAGAGAAGAAGGTCGGAGCAAGAAAGGGATTAACCCGGGAGAGGGATCGGCTGAAATATCTGATAGAAAAGGAGTCCCTGCCTCAGGAAGGGGTGGAACTGGTGCCCTTCGATAGCAGCTTTTACGGGAATTATCCTCTAACCCTGACCTCCCCGGCCATTGATGAAAATGGAGAATTGAACTTTGCCCTTTATCAGCCAAGCCAGGATGAGCTGAGATTGAACGAGCAGCAGGAATCGGGAACAATAGAGTTTGGTTATGTCACGGCTGAAGGGATCGAGGTGAAGAAGCGGTTCCTTTTCTCCCGGGATTCCTATCTCATCGGCCTGGAGATTGTCATTGAGAATAATTCCTCCCGGGCGATAAGGGAGGAGAATTTTCTGGTTGCCTACGGGCCGGGCATAGGATTGATTAAGAAAACGCAGATGAGGGGCAGGCAGGTCGGCCCCTTTGTCTCCTGGATAGAGGGGAAATTAGTAAGGGACATAGCCGGGAAAGAAGTGGGGAAGGGATTTTTCAAGAAAACGACGATGAAGTGGGGTATTCCCAAATTGCGTCGGGGTCCGATAGGGTGGACGGCTATGCGGAACTCCTATTTTGCCCTGGCCCTCATCCCCGAGGGAGAGATGGCCGGGATGCAGCTTTTAGAAAATGAGGATGGAACGCGGGAAGTAGCCCTTAAGATGCTTCCTTTCTCCATTCCTCGCGGAGGAGAGGTCCGCAAGAAGATTTCTCTTTACCTGGGACCGCAAGAGATAGGGGCACTTCGGAAGAGCGGTTCAAATCTGGAGGCGATAATTGATTTCGGTTTCTGGGCCCCGGTAGCTAAAGTCCTCCACTTGCTCCTGAAAACGTTTTATGGATGGTTTGGCAACTACGGTTTGAGCATAGTATTGCTGTCTCTGACCATTAAGTTAGCTTTCTACCCCTTTACCCACAAGAGTTTTGATGCCATGAGGAAGATGCAGGAGGACATGAAGACTCTCCAGCCAGAGATACAGACTCTTAAGGAGAAATATAAGAATAACCCCCAAAAACTGAATAAAGCCACCATGGAATTATATAAGAAACGGGGGGTCAATCCTCTGGGCGGATGCAAGGGAGGTTGCCTTCCCATGTTTTTCCAGATGCCGGTATTTTTTGCCCTTTATGCTGTCCTCTATAATGCCATTGAGTTAAGACAAGCACCTTTGTTTGGCTGGATAGATGACCTCTCCAGCCCTGACCCTTACAAGGTCATTCCCATTCTCATGGGAGTGACCATGTTCCTTCAGCAGAAGGTGACTGGCATGGGTGGAACCAGCAGTGCTGCCCAGCCGGATCAAGCCAAGATGATGAGCATTATGATGCCCATAGTGCTCACCTTCGTCTTTTTCAACCTCGCTTCTGGAATAGTCCTCTACTGGCTCTGTTTCAATGTCTTTACTATCCTCCAGCAATTTTTGGTGAAGAAGAGATCTGCCGATTAACGGATTTTCTGAAATTCAGATAATTCTAATTATAAAAGAGATAGAGCTTGTTTTAGACAAGATGGAGGGAGTTATCAAGAGAGGCATGGAAAAAGAATGGCTTAATACCTCCAATGAGGCCCTGAACAACAAGCCCCCCCTGGAGGTAATAGAACAAGGCCCTACCGGCGTACAGGAGGTTTTGCGTCTTTTAGGCCGGCTTGAGTGGGGGATTGCTACATAAATGGGAAAAACACATTCCCTCTTGAAGAAGCTACAGAAGGTTGATTGAATATTTTGCCGGGATTGAGTAAGTAAAAGATTTGACAAATCCGAATGTGTTGGGTAACATAAGGTCGAGTGTTAATTCTCCTTACTCGTTCGCAAGGAGGTCTATGAAATAAAGTAAAATAGCTTACAACTGAATATCGTAACAGTCTTTTCCTAAAGGATGGTTGATGCCATCTCACTCCACAGTTAGATGAGGCTGCCATTTCCTGCACTTCGGTGCAGGGAGGGGCGGCAGTCCTTACCGGATTTACTGTGGAGTGGCCGGTAATGATATGTGCCCCTTTTTTATTGGGGGGCTACGAGAGGAGGGGTGGAGATGCAAGAGACGACTTATCAGAAAGACCCAAATATTGTTTTCAGAAAGATTGCCGATGAGGTAATCTTAGTCCTCATCAAGCAAGATGTAGGAGATTTCCAAAGTGTCTACACGCTAAATGAGGTTGCTGCCCGCATCTGGGAGCTTATTGATGGAGAAAGGAAGGTTAAGGAGATAAAAGATAAAATTGTGGAGGAATTTGAAGTGACTCCCGAGGAAGCAGAAAAGGACTTGGCTGAGTCATTGCAGAAGTTAGAAAAGTTTGAGGGAATAAAAGAGGTTTAGGATGGAGTGTCCTCATATACCTATAATTAAATACGCTCAGTTTAGTGAGCGATTAAGTAAGCAAGTTTTAGCAAAAAGAATTCCAATTAGTGGCTCATTCGAGTTTACCTTTCGGTGCAACCTGCGTTGCGCTCATTGTTATTGTAATTTGCCGCTGAATGATCAAGATGCAATTGAGAAGGAACTGACCACTGAAGAAGTATTTGATATCTTTGACCAGATTGCTGAGGCCGGATGTCTGTGGCTGTTGCTTACTGGGGGAGAACCTCTTGTGCGGAAAGATTTTCTGGAAATTTATACTTATGCAAAAAAAAAGGGCTTCCTTATTTCTTTATATACCAATGGGACCCTCATTACACCAGAGATGGCCGATTATTTGATCCAATGGCCTCCATATGAAATGGAGATAACTTTATATGGTGCGACTGAAGAGACTTACGAAAGAATAACTGGAATTCCTGGTTCATTTAAACGCTGCCAAATAGGTATTGATTTACTTTTAGGGAGAAAGCTCCCTTTGAAGCTAAAGACGATGGTAATGAATTTAAACTGTGATGACCTCTGGAAAATAAAGGAATATGCTGAAAGATTAGGGGTAGAATTTCGCTTTGATTCAGAGCTTAATCCGCGATTAGATGGCTCAAATAATTTTAACAATTTAAGATTATCGCCTGAAGAAGTATTAAAGTTAGATTTAGATGATGAAAAAAGAACAAAAACGTGGCGGGACATCTGTGCAAGGCTTATACGCCCTTTCCAATCTGATAAACTTTACCTCTGTGGGGCAGGAGTTTCTTCATTCCATATTGACCCTTATGGACAAATGAGCGTATGTATGCTGTCCCGGTTCCAGAGTTATGATTTACATTTATACTCATTCAAAGAGGTTTGGGATGGATATATTCCTGAACATTTAACTCTCAAAGCTCAGGGCGATTATCCATGTGGTCAGTGTGAGTTAATATCTTTATGTGGGCGATGCCCGGGTTGGGCCTGGTTGGAGAATGGTGATTTAGAGGCTCCGGTAGAGTATCTCTGCCAAATAGCCCACCTTCGGGCGGCCGCGTTTAATACAAAACATAAGGAGGTGAAAGAAAATGGAGATGAAAGGAAAGATGCGAAGACCGTACCAGAAGCCGCAAATACATCAGGTTAAGTTAGACTTAGGGGAAGCTGTGTTACAAGCTTGCAAGGTGGCAGATCTCCAAACTCATCCTTCAGGTCCTCAAAAAAATAGACAATGCAATCACCAGTCGGGATGCTTGCAGGGAACTTATGGTTCCTAATCAGAATGAAATGGATTATCCCCTTAGTAAAATTGTAAAGCGAATCTGATCGTATTAAATATTTAGTCAATCTACTTTTTGGGCAAGAATCTTGAAGTGAAAGTGCGCTAAAGGAAAGCTTTCTGAAAAAGAGGCTTCTGCTGTAGTGAAAAAACAAAAACTAAAGGAATACAATATTGCTGTAGGCGAAATTGGAATTTCTTATGTCTTTGACCAAAGCCTTTTTCACAATAAAATTAAATATTACAAGAATGAATTCGTTGCCCAGAATAGAACTGAAATCAAACTAAACATACATCATGGCAATATTCTTGGAAACAGCGAGAAGAAGAAGGTCTTTGACTCAAAGACTAATTGGTCTCTTTATTGTCATGATGGACAATATATATTGCAGGGTTGTTCCTTTGATTCAAGTGCCCCTCCAGAGAAGCTCATTGTTTTGATGCCCGATTTTAAATCCGGCGATATTTACTTTTCGGATGAGGGTTTTTATCAAAGCTCCCCTTTTGATCTCCTGAAACATACTTTAATTCAGATTTTGATGATAATCCTGCTTTCCCAAAACAAAGGGATTATGGTGCATGCTTGCGGGATTGAAGATAAAGGCTATGGTTATCTTTTTTTAGGTAATTCGGGTCATGGGAAAACAACAATGGCAAGATTGTGGTTTGAGAATCAGGCGACAGTGCTTAATGATGATAGAATTATTATAAGATTAAAGAACGAAGAACTTTGGATGTATGGAACGCCATGGCATGGTGATTTTGAGGAGGTATCATCTAAAGGGCTTCCGATTCGGAAAATATTCTTTTTATGCCGAGGGAAAAGAAACTCAGCAGTTCGGAAAAATGCTATTGAGGCTGTTTCAATGCTTTTATCAAGGTGTTTTCTGCCCATCTGGGATAAAAAGGGAATGGAGTTTACCCTAAAGTTCTGCGCCGAATTAGCCCAAAAAGTTCCCTGCTGCGAACTGGGCTTTGTTCCCGATGAAAGCATATTGGATTTTGTGAGGAATGTATGAATTGCGGAACCATTGAATTTTTAGAATTAAGCAATGAAATACTCAGTAGGGGGAGCTGTCTTCGCTTCCGGGCTCGCGGTGGTAGCATGTCTCCTTTTATCAGAGATGGAGACGTTCTTAAGGTTAAACCTGCGGAGGTCTCTGAGATAAAATTAGGAGATGTGATTTTCTGTCGGACCGGGAATCGTATAGTTGCCCATCGAGTAATTAAGAAAGTTTCCGAGAATGGCAAAGGGTTTTTGGTAACTAAAGGAGATTCTTCTCCCAATTCAGATGAGCCTCTCCACCCAGAAGACCTGTTGGGCAAGGTAGTTACTGTAGAAAGAAATGGCCTGAGCCTAAGATTTGACGGCAGGGTTGCCAGATTGATAAATCTTCTCTTGACTAAAATTTCCCCTTTCAGCCGCTGGATTTACCCAGTTCTCAGGAAGGTTAAGCATATGCTCAGTTTGGGATACCAACATTTCAACAGGAGAAAACAATCCCCATTCACTACCAACCAATCCCAGGGAGGTGTTTAAGGATGAAGAAGAAAAAGAAGAAATGGGGAAAGCCCCGCTTAACCACAATACGGGTGAAAAACGCCGCCGACTTCCTCACTAAAACTGATGAGGAAATCCGCCAATTCCATATCTTACGTTCGTTGACCAGTTGATGAACACCCTGCCCTTGTTAATGTCCTGCTCTTATGCTATAGTTACAGCAGCGAAGAGATGCTTAAGATTCTTTTGAAGAGGGGAATAAAATGGTTGAGAACAAAGTGCATTTGAAAGTCCCTGGTGATACTGTCTATCTGACATTGGTGAGAAAAGTTATCGTTGACTTAGCTACTCAAATGGAGTTTCCCGAAGATGATGTAGCTAAGATAGAGATAGCAGTGGATCAGGCCTGCACCAATGTCATTAAGCATTCCTATGTTGAGGAAAAAGATATAGAGCTTCATGGGAGATATCATTCCCGAAGAGAGGAGGACATAGAAAGACCAATAGATCTAATAATGCATATTGATGGCGATAAAATCTTGGTGACTATCATTGATCAAGGGAAAGGCTTTGATTTAGGATCAGCTGAAATTCCCAGTTTAGATGAATACTTAGCCAGCATGAAGATGGGAGGCTTAGGAGTCTATGTAATTAAGACTTTCATGGACGAGGTCAGTTATAGCCGTAAGCCAGAGGCGGGGAATATCCTGAAGATGGTTAAGTACTTACCAAGGAATAAAGAGGAAAGCGAGGTGAAAGAGAATGGCTGAGAAAGTAGCTAAGGTTGGAATAAAGAAGGAGCCCGGGTATCTTTACTTCTGCTCAGGAAGCCACTAAATTGCCCCATAGAGACAATTTGTCCTGGGGATAAATAAGCCAATGTATAAAAAACATTTTAACTTTACTGAAAAACCATTTGAGAACGTACCCGACCCGCGGTTCCTTTATCTATCACCAACACATGAGGAAGCATTAAGCCGGATACTGTACGCTATACGAGAAAACAAGGGCGCGGCAATGTTATCCGGAGTATATGGTTGTGGTAAAACTCTTATCTCACAGGCAGTAAAAGAAGAATTAGCCAGCGGCAAAGAAATG